>JAYTBY010000261.1:0-4145 GCA_043736755.1 Planctomycetota bacterium
GGAGTGCTGGTGGTACTGCCACTCGAACGGCGCGCCGACGGGCGTCAGCAGATACTGCTGGAACGACGGGCCCCACGCGTCGTGCGGACCGTGGATCCAGACGATGCTGTGATCGGATCGACGAATCTTGACGACCGCGTCCTGGTGTCGCAGCGAGATGACCCACGTATCGTCGGTGGGATCGAAGATGGCCGCATTTCCGTGCGTCCAATCGTAGGTGATGACGCCGCCGTAGAGCGCGTTGTAGATACCCGCGAGAGACATGTACCCGAGTCGGTACGCGTCCAGGTTCTGGAAGGTGCTGTACTCACGCACCACGGTTCCGTCGCGCTTGAACTCGACGACCACGTCGCCGACGACGTTCGCGGTCGGCGTCGTCTGCGTCTGATCGGTCTCGCTGCTCGGATAATTCGGCAGAGTGCGCATCTCGGTCGACAGCGTGATGAAGTTCCCGACCTCGCCCACCGGCAGTTCGTGCAGCTCGTGGTGGAAGCTGTCGCAGTCGACGAGGATCGCACCCGGCGGAGCGCCGATCGCGTTGATGCGCGCGGCGTACCACTGCGTGACGATGTTCCCGTAGAGGTCGACCTCTTGCGCGAGGCGGTTGTTCGCGTGGATCAGGAAGTTGCCGTTGCGCAACCGGATCACGTCGCGCAGGCCGAGCGGTGTCTCGTAGAGCCACACGACCTCACCCGCGTCGTCGAGGTACACGCAGTACGTACCGGAACCCGCGAGTGTCGGGCTGGACCAGCGCAGGCCGGTCAACGTGACGCCCGGTTCCATGAGGCCCGGTTGGGCGGTCGTGACCCGCAGCGGCGGGAAGTTGGTCGGCAGCGCCGGCGTCGTGAGCACGAGCCCATTCGGCCACGTCGTGCGATTCCCGGCCGCGTCGCGGATGACGATCGTCAGCCGGTGCGGGCGGTTCTGCCGGAAGCCGACCAGCGGCACGTCGTGCGCCGTGGAGAGTCCCGGCGAGGCCAGGAAACGGAAGATGCGCGTCGCTTCGCGCACGTAGACCTCGACGTGCACGGGCTCGTCGCTCGTGAGCTGGAGCCGTCCCGTGAGCGGCGCGGCCGCGTTCGTGTTCATGGTCGCGACGGGCGCGGTCAAGAAGGTCGGCGGCGTCGTGTCCGGGGTCTGGGCCTGCGTGCGGCCGACCAACAGGGCGGCGGCAAGCGGGAGGAGGAGCGTTACGAATCTCATGGTCGGGGTCCGTTGGCTGGGTGAGCGAGCGACGCTGACTCTCCGCAGGAGATCGGGGCGGCGTTACCGGAGAACCTGGAGTCCACGCGCAGATTCCCGTCCACCGGCGTCTAGGGCTGGCCGGAATTGGCCTGCCGGCCCGGGTTGGCCCTCGAAATGGGTGCTGGCAGTCCTTGGTGGCCAACTCAGGTCGTTCCTCGGAATGTAGGCTCGCGCTGCGAGGAGGGCGACAGAACGCCAGCGGATACGGCCAGCAGCTCGCTGAGCAGGGCGTGACGAGGCCGACGAAGCAGCGCGCCGGCACGTTGCGAGGAGCGACCCGACTTGGCATTCACGGACTGTTGAAGGGCCGAAGTCGGCCGCTCTCGGTTCCGATGGCGAGCTCGTGTTCGCTACCTTGCCGGGCGGAAGCACGTGGAGGTGCCGAACCGATCCTTCGACCCGGAGTGCGGCCGGGCGCAACCCTTCCGCACCCACCGCCCGGCCGTGAAGAAGTGGATGTCACGTCACCGATGAATTGCCCATGCGACCTCTGATTGCCATCAATGGGCTCCTCGCAGTGGGCGAGAGGCCGAAGCTCGAGCTGGCCACGCGCTACGCGGATGCGGTGCTCAAGGCGGGTGGGATCCCGGTCGCGATTCCGCCCTGCGGCGGACCGAGCGATGTCGAGCGACTCGTCGAGCGAGTCGACGGCGTCGTGCTGTCGGGCGGGGACGATTTCGACACGGCGCGGATCGGGCTCGGGCCGGTGCACGCGAGCGCGACGTTGACGCCGACAGCGAAACAGGACTTCGACTTCTTGCTCGCACGCGCGGTCGTCGCGCGGGGCGTGCCGGTCCTCGGCATCTGCTACGGCATGCAACTGCTCGGCCTCGCGGAGGGCGCGCGGATGATCCAGCACATCCCCGAGGAATGGCCCGGGAGGCAAGAACATCGCGGCGGCACCGTGCATCCCGTGACGGTGATCGCCGGTTCGAAACTGGCGCGACTCGTGCGTGAAACGCGCCTGGCTGTCGTCTCGATGCACCACCAAGCGCTGGCTTCGGTCGCCGGACCGTGGCGCATCGCGGCACAGGACGACGAGGGTCTCGTCGAAGCGATCGAGCGCGAGGGACATCCCTACGCGATCGCCGTGCAGTGGCATCCCGAACTCGCGGCCGAGGGGAGCGCGCACGATCGTCTGTTCCAAGGTCTCGTGGGCGCGGCGGCGATCGCTGCGACGAACCGTGCGATCGCGGGCGGCTCGTGAAGACGACGTCGCGCACGGTCTCGGTCGACGTCGATCCGCCGTACACGGTCCACGTCGGAGCGGGCTTCATCGGCGATGTTGCACGGCGCGTGGAGTCGTGGTCGCGCGGCTTTGTGCTCACCGATGTGAACGTCGACCGCTTGTTTGGTGAGGTTGCGCGCGGCTGGCCGAACACGACCGTTCACGCGGTCGCGCCGGGCGAGGATTCGAAGAGCTTCGCGACGCTGGAGCGCGTTCTCGACGCGATGGTCACGGCCGGGCTCGACCGATCGTCGGGACTCGTCGCCTTCGGCGGCGGCGTCGTCGGCGATCTCGGCGGGCTCGCGGCGGGCCTTTTTCATCGAGGAATTCCGTGTGTTCAGGTTCCGACCACGCTCCTCGCGATGGTCGATTCGTCCGTCGGCGGGAAGACGGCGGTCAACCTCGCGGGCGGCAAGAACTTGGCCGGGATCTTTCATCAACCCGTCGAAGTGTTCGCTGACACGCGCTTCCTGGCGACGATCCCGGACGACGAGTACCGCTCGGGGTTGGGCGAGGTCGTGAAGACCGCGGTGCTCGATGGGCCGCTCTTCGACGTGCTCGTCGCGCGGTCGGACGAGATCGTGCGCCGCGATCCGCACGTGCTGACCGATGTCATCGAAGCCTGTGTGCGCACAAAGGCCGCGATCGTCGCCCGCGATCCGTTCGAGAGGGGCGATCGCAAGCTCCTCAACCTCGGCCACACGTTCGCGCACGCGATCGAGCACACGGCCGGTTTCGGCCGCATTCCTCACGGCGTGGCCGTCGCGACAGGCGTCGTGCTCGCCGCGGAAGCTGGCCGAGCGGCGGGGCTCGCGGTCGAAGCGGGTCTCGTGGCGCGCCTCCGCGACATGCTGCGCGCCCTCGACATCCCCGCTGACCTCGCCGCGCTCACGTCGCGGTATGGAACCGAATTCACCTCCGACGCGCTCGTCCTCGCGATGACGCGCGACAAGAAGTCGCTGGAGGGCATGCCCCGTTTCGTGATCCCGCTCGGACCGGGCACCGTGATCCGCGACGTCGACGTGTCCGAGACGGTGCTCCGTTCGACGCTCGAGCGGTCGGCGCGCACGAGTTGATGAACGAGCCTGGCTCGATCATTCAGAACCCGATCGCGATCCCGAGGTACGGCCCCGAGAGCCGCAGGTCGACGTCCGCGTTGTCGTCTTCGTCCTCGTACTCCGCGTCGAGCCGGCTGTAGCGCCAGCCGAGTGCGATCGAGCCCGTGATGCGCTCGCCGAGGATGCGGAACCGCGCGCCGACGTCGAAGTCGAGGAACGTGGCCGAGTCGCCGCTCGACGAGTAGTCCATCCCGGACGCGAGGCCGCGCAGCTCGAGGCGCCCGAACTCCACGCCGGCTTGGATGGCGAGCACCGGGACGGGCAACGTGGTCTGGAGATCGATCCGACCCGGATTCCCCGAGTCGCGCGACGTCACCGACGCATCGAGATCGACGACGTGCAGTCCAAACCCGATCCCGACTTCGACCGTTTCGGTCGGCACGAGATCGAACGTCACGATCCCGGTTGCGACGCCCAGCTCGAAATCGGTCGCGACGTCCGTGCCCGCGGCCAGGATGACTCCGTCGTCGGACAGTTGCCCGGTCAGCGTCCCGTCGCCCTCGCTCGCCGATCCCATCCAGGCCAGGACGACGTGCGGTGAGCCGAACTCGAGG
>JAYTBY010000262.1:0-1868 GCA_043736755.1 Planctomycetota bacterium
GCCCAGGCCAGGACGAATCGCTCGCCATCGCACTCGATCACGGGTGTGAACTGCTCGTTGGGCTCGGTCGTGGGATCCAGCGCGCTGAGATCGAAGAGGTTCTGAAGCGCGAGTCCGAATGGATGCTCGGCGACCATCACGTTCGCATTGCCCGCGACTTGGCGCTGGAAAGCGATCATGCCCCGAACCGTTCCGCTGCCGGTGATGTCCGAGACCGAGGGAAAGCGATCGTCCGTGGGACCCGTGACCAGCGGGGACGCTGCCGTCGTCACGACGCCCGCGTTCTGCACGAAGGCGAAGTAGATGTCGAAATCGGTCGAGCTGATCTCACGCTCGAAAACGACCTCGAAACTGGCGCCACCTGCGCCCGACGAGACGGACGGACGTCCATCGCGGAATGCAGGATCGGTCGCGACCCGCACCATCAGGCCCGGAACCGCACCGGCGCCCGTGATCATGCGCCCGTTCACTTGGAGGTCGCCACCCAGTTCGGACTGCCAGACGGCGCAGTAGTGCTCATTGATGCTGATGTCCACGCCGCCCACGTCGGGCAGGTAGTTGTCGCCGTCGTCCGCGTCGCTCAACACGACCGCTGCCTGGAACGAACTCGCGTCCCGAATGCGCGATCGGATCTGCCGCGCGATCTGACTGGGCAGGCCGACCGCGGCCACGACGTCGAAGCCCGCGAGCACACCGAAGGCCGCACAACGCGGAGTGGCCCAGTACTCGGCCGATGCGTCGACGGCGAGTGCGCTGCCAGCGACAGGAGTCCCATCGCGCTCGAGGAGGATCGACACGACGTCGTGGTCGGTGGCGCTGAATGCCACTTCGGCGACGGCGAGGAATTGCTGCGTCGTCGAGTTGTAAGCGACGTCGGGCGAGCTCTCGTCCTGCGGCGTGCCCGTGAAGACACCGAACGAACTGATCACGGGGTCGATCACGAGCGGATAGCGCGCGGAATCCGCGAAGTCTGCCGGAACGACGATGCCAATCGCGTCGCCGTCGAACGTGCGTTCGAGCGCGAGCGTGCGACCGCTCGCGTCGATCGCTGTCGCGCTACCGTAGTCCACGCCGCCATGCTCGTTCACGAAGCGCAACGTCACGCCGTCGATCGCAGGCTCGAGGTCGGTCACGACCGGCACGCGCACGACGATCGCGCCGCTACCCACTCGCACCTCGACCACGAAGCGCTGCTCGATTCCGTGCGACGACGTGATGTAGACCTCGTCGACGACGCCACGCTCGAAGCGAATCGTCTCACCCGCGCGCTCGGGCAGCGCGGACGCCTGGAGCGCGATCACGAGATCCCCCACGGAGATCTGCGGCACGCCGAACGCGAGGGGATAGTTCTGCGGCGCCTCCGACCCGAGGTAGGGCACGAACGTCGCGCCGCTCGCGCTGAAGCTCGCCTTCCAATCGACGCCACGCGCCCAGATGCCTTCGTGGAGTCGTTCGTCGAAGAGGACCTGCTCCTGCGCGGAGGTCATGGGCCGAATGGAGGCCGTCTCGGTCGACGCCGCGGCGAACGGCGCAACGGAGAGGCAGGCGAAAGCAGCGAGGGAGAGGCGCATGGCGTGGGACGGTTCTCGGGGTCGGGTCGCGTCCTCCCCCACTTCGAGCGGGGGCGCGCGGCCGTATCGAGGTCTGTCCGACGGCAAGACGCATCTTTCTCGAGGGGCGCGGGATATGCGCGGTCTCCGCGACTCGGTCACTCGCCACGTGGCGCCGGCCGATCGGCGTCAGCGGGCCCGTGGACACCGCCGCTCCAGGACGATGGCACGAGCCACGAGGAGCATGATGGCCCGCGCGCGCTGGTCGTGGGGAAGCGGGGACGGACCGCCAACTTGGCTCAGACGTCCTGCCATTTT
>JAYTBY010000263.1:0-9195 GCA_043736755.1 Planctomycetota bacterium
GCGCGTTGGACAGGCACTTGGCGCGTCGTGCCGCACGATTTCGACGGTCGCGAGTTGTCGCCAGGGTTCGCAGTGAGGCCGGAGGGCGCCGCACGAGTCACGATCGCCTCGATCGCCGTGGACGAGGACCGTCGCGTGTGGATCGCCGACGCCTCCGCGGAGCGCGTGCGTGCGTTCACGGCATTCGGTCGCGAACTCGAAGGACTGCCCCGCGGGGAGATCGACCGCGCTGGTTCGCTGGCCGGCCCGATCGCGATCGACGCCGAAGGCGTCGAGGACGATGCGCGCCTGGTCGTCGCTTCGATCGGTGCGCGCCGCAACGCACTGCACGTCGTGCGCGCCGACGGTCGAGCGAGCGTCTCGTTGCGTCCACGCGACGCCGGCATCGGTTTCGTGGGGCTCGGCCGCGTCGCGTTCGGCCCGCGCGGTCTCGTCCTCGCCTGTGAGCCCGCGAGCGGACTCGTGCTCGCGTGGCGTGACGGTCAGTTCCACTTCGCTTTCCGCGCTCCGGACGAACGCGTTCCCGTCGCCGTGCGTGCGCTTGGCGACGGCCGTATCGTCGTGGCTAGCGCCTGCGAAGACGGCGGCGCGCTCGACCTCGTCGATGCAGCGGGGCGCCCGATTCGTGCGCTGGCGCGCGGTGGAACGGACGCGGACGGTCTCGCGGATCCCGAGGACCTCGCCGTGCTCGAATCGGTCGGCCCCGACCGTCGTACGCGCGTCGTCGTCGCGGATGCGGCGGGCACGCGCCTCGCGGTGTGGAACCTCGAAGGCGATTCGTGCGGAGCGTTCGAGCCCGCCGCCGATCGCGCCGCGGAGGCACCGTGACGGTGCTCGCTCAGCCGATCGCGGCGGTCGACCTCGGGACGAACACGGCGCTGATGCTCATCGCGCGCCGTTCGGCGGACGGTACGCTCGAGACACTCGACGAGATCTGCGTGACGCCGCGACTTGGCGCTGGACTCGCGCGCACGGGCAGCCTCGATGCGGCGGCGATGGAGCGCGCGCTCGACGTTCTGCGGCACTTCGCACGCACGATCGAGCGGCATGGTGTCGATCCGCGCCGCGTCCGCGCCGTCGGAACTGCGTGTTTGCGTCGCGCACGCGATGGCGCCGAATTCGCGCAGCGTGTGCAGCGCGAGACGGGGCTCGCTCTCGAGATCGTCTCGGAGTCCGAGGAAGCGCGCCTCGGCGAACTCGCCATCGAGCTCGCCGGTGCGGGGCCCGAGGCACTCGTCGTCGACGTGGGTGGCGGGAGCACCGAGATCGCGTGCCGCGAGTTGAGGCTGCGACAGTCGATCCCGATCGGCGCGGTCGTCCTCACCGAGACGTGGATCGACACAGCGCGCGAGGCCGCGACGGGCTGGGCCGCGCTGCGCGCTGCCGCGCGCGACGCGTCGGCCGCGTTCCCGCCCGGTGTCGCCCGCGGACGCCCCGCGTGGGCCATCGGCGGCACGGCCGTCCACCTGGGGAACCTCCACAGCGGACGGACGCGATTCGATCCGGGCGCGGTCGAAGGGCTCGCGGTTCCCGCCGCGCGTGCGCTGCAGTTCGCCGACCAGCTCGTTCGGCTCACGCGCGAAGAGCGCCTCGCCTTCCCGATCGAACCCGACCGCGCCGACATCCTGCCGGCTGGGTTGGCCGTGCTCGGGACGGTCCTCCAACGCCTGGGGGCACGCACGGTCTCGGTCAGCGGCTTCGGGCTGCGGCACGGGCTGGCCCGCGAACTCCTCGACGGATGAGGGTCCCTTCGGACGCGGAAGGCCTTTCCGCCTCGGAATTAGGCTCGTTCCAGCAGGTCCCCGATCCGGCTCGGGCGGGCTAGAGTAAGAACCCAGGGGTGGTGCGCGGGAAGGCGACCAACCCTCAGAATCGACCGGCCTCACGGTCGAAAACTTTTTTCTATGCGCACCCCGCGAGCCCTGCTCCCCATCGTCCCCGCCTTGCTACTCGCCGCCGCCTGCGGTCGCGAGCCGGCCTCGACATCGGCCGGTCTGCCTCCCGCGCTGCCAGCGGACTCGGGACCTCCGACGCCGGTGCTGCCCTCCGCTCCGAGCGTCGCGCCCGAGGACGCGCGGTCGCTGCTCGACACGTTGAGCGTGCAGGAACGGTTCGGGCGGGAACAGGACCAGGTCGACGACGCGCAGCTCATGGCCACGACCATGGCCTCTCGTTTTCGGGCGCGCTTCGTCGACGGGTTTCCGGGTCTCGTCGAGTTCATCGTGCTCAACACGGGCTCGGGCTGGCAGGAGAAGTTCCTGCTCCAGTTGCCGCCGACTCCGCCGACCGGGCCGGTCCCCTTGCTCGTCGTCTTTCACAAGTTCGGCTCCTCGCACGGCGACGTCCTGAACACGACGTTCTTCGCCGAGACGCAAGCGCGCGGTTGGTACGGCATGGCGCCTCTTGGCGCGCGCCAGAAGCACTTCGGCAACACCGAGAGTCAGATCAATACGCGTGTGGCACTGAACCTCGTCGCGCACCTGTTCGCGATCGATCGCGACCGGGTCTACGGCGTAGGCTTCTCGATGGGGGGCGGTGCGGTGGCCAACTACGCCGCGCGCCACCTCGATCCGCGCGGCATTCGATTCGCCGCGATCGTCGATCACACCGGCGGCGTGAGCTTGGGCCACACGTGGTTCTACGAGCCCGACGACGCGGACCTCGACGACAACTTGCCGATGGCGGGCAACAACCTCGAGGTTCCCGACCTCTTGGAGAGCTACTTCGGCGGCACGCCCGGGGCCGCGCCTTTCGAGTACCAGCGCTGCTCGCAGATCGACCTCGATCCGATCTTCGGGACCATCGGCGCGGCCACGAACTTTGCGCGCAACTTGAAGTCCATCCCGACGCAGATCTGGATCGCGAATGCGGATCCGATGGCCTACCTCGTGACGCAGACGACAGCGTTCGACGGTCATCTCCAAGCACAAGGCGCGGGCCACCAATTCACGTCGCCCGCGGGCAACACGCACGTCTGGGCGACCGTCGACGAGACCGCCGCGTGCGATTGGCTCCAGACAAAGACTCTGCAGGCACCGACGACACAGAGCACGCTCGCGGACGAGGACGGCCGCTGGTACCACTTCGATGTGGAGCAACAGGCCGCCGGCGCGTTCACGCCATTCACGTGGGACGTGAATGCGGCCGCGCGCCGTGTCGAGATTTCAGAGACTCGCAACCTGCAGCGGATCTCGATCGACAACGTCAGTGCTGGTTTCGCGCTGACGGGCAACGTGACGCTGCGGCTCGCGACGGCCGACGGCACCGGCGACCGCGTGCGGCTCTTGAACGTGAGCGCCGCGCCGTTGGGCGTCACACGCGACGGCCTCGCAGCGAGCGGAACGTTCGATGCGCTCACGCAGACCTTCGAGATCGTCGAGACGAACCCCACTCTGCACGAGTGGGTGATCACGTTCCTCTGATCGCTCGCGTGCTCGCGTTGGCCGCGAACCGTGCACGCTGGGTGTAGCGCCTGTGCCCGCTGGACGTAGCGCGCGTGCACACGGAGCATGGCGCCTGCCCGCTGGCTTCAACTCAGCGGCGGAGTTCGCGCTCGGTCGTCGCCGGTCGGCCTCACTCGCGCGGGTCGGCTTCACTCACGGGGAGACCGTTCATTCTGCCCGGGCGCTGAGAGCGGCGCCGAGAGGCCATGAAGAAATCCAGCCCAAGGGCTCTCAGAAATCCGGGGGACGCTTCCACGTCGCATCGCGTGTGATCTCTGTGCACGCTCGGAGGCCCGGGTGAGTTCCGGCTCGGCAGAACACAGCTGGACGGAGCGCGCCCCGGCCCCAAGCAGCCGGCTCACGGCCGGCCGGAAATGAAGGGGGCCGGAGATTTTGAGGCCTCCGGCCCGAGGGAGAGAGGAGTTTCCACCTAGCTTCCCGGGCCAAGCACCGCTCGCAAAGTGCAAGGCCTCTAGGTGGGACTCACCGTGGCCAGCTTGCGCTGCCCACAGCGCGAACATAGGCACGGGCCTGCGGTGGGGTGAAGCCCTCCTCGCACATTTTTCCCTGTGTCCTCTACGGTTCTGGAACCGGTCTCACGGGGAGGAATCGGATTGGCATCCAGACCTCGAACAGCGCTCCGGCGGCCTTCCGCTGAACATGAAAGCCGCCGCCGGCCGCGAGAGCCAAGCTACGGACGACGGCCAGACCACGGCCTGTTCCGTGCACTTTTCCGCTGCTGAAGCCTTCTTCGAACAGTAAGGCCAAGGCGTCGTGCGGCAGTCCGCCCGCGTCGTCTTCGACCCGCAGCACGAGCAGGTCGTCGCTCGTCCCGAGGTGAACGACGATCGAAGTGCCTCGACTCCGGAGCACAGCTGCCTCGAGTGCGTTGCGGACCAGGTTGCGCACGAGACGGCTCCACGCCTCCGCACCGCACACGGGCACGAGTCCGCGTGCGGAGTCCGCGATCCCGAGTGCGATCCGTGCACCCGCGCGCTCGACCTCAGCACGCTCGAGCGCCAAGACATCGGCGGTCACGAGGTCCGCCGCCGTCGAGAGTTCCATTTCGGTCGCGCGACCGAGAAGCCCGCGGGCCACGAGTGCACCGGTGCGCTCACACTCACGCTGCACGGCTTCATCGAACGCGACGCGCTCGGCGTGGGGTAGGTCGGCGCCGAACCGTTCGAGCACCTGACGCGTGGCCATCAGGCTGGTCAACGCGTTGCGCACATCGTGTTCGATCCGCCCCGGCTCTCCCGGCGAGGGACGAGAGGGCAGCGGCGCTTCCGGCCCGTTCGTACCGCCGCTCGCGAGCTCGACGACCAGCATGCACAGGAGCAACGCTTCGAGACGGTCCTCGGTCTCTTCGTCGATCGTGGTGGCGAGCAGGAGAGCCACGCCCAGGTCGCCGATCTGTGCGCGCACGAGTGCGCAACCCGGAAGGCTCAAGGGGGGATTGCATTCGAGTGCGCGCCGCGTCGCGCGTTCGGTCTCGAAGCGTCCGCCACGCCGACCGCGTTCGACACTCGGTCGCCACGCGCCGCCGTGCTCGAGTCGCCACAGGGCGCCAGCATCGGTGCTCGCGGCCGCGAGTGCGGTCTCGAGCACGACTCGATCGCGCACCGCGAGCGCCGTCGAGCGCACCACGAGGTCGATGAGGGCCGCGGCGGCGTCGAGTGCAGGCTCCATTCGAAAGCGCGCTATCCTGTCGCGTACCATGCGGATTCCTGGTCTCTCGGTAAAGCTCGACGACGCGACGTTTCCTTGGCGTCCGACGCGGCACCGCGGGATCTCCTGGGCGCCGCTCTTCGAGAGCGAAGCCCGCGAAGAGCCGCGCGAGAGCGCCGTGCTGATCCGCATGGCGCCTGGATGCGGGTATCCGCCGCACCGCCACATCGGCATCGAAGAAGTGCTCGTCTTGACCGGCGGCTACCGCGACGAGCTGGGTGACCATCGGGCCGGCGACTACCTGCGCTATCCTCCGGGCAGCATCCATGCGCCCGTGGCGCTCGGAGATCCGCGTTCCCCCGAGGGGCCCGGCAACGAGGCCTGTCTTCTTTTCGCCTCGGCACGCGGGGGCGTCGTGAACCTGCCGCCGACCTGATCCCGGGAGCTCCTTTCACGGCTTGACCCTTCGGGTCTCGCGCCCCTGCGGTGGGAGGCGCAGAATGGCGGGATGCAGCACCGTTGGCCGGCTGGCGCGGAGACTTACCTCGACGTGAACGGATCGACTCCGGTGCACCCGGCGGTCCTGGAGCACGCTCTACCCTTCCTGACCGGGCACTTCGCCAACGGTTCGGCCGTGCATCCCGGAGGGCGGGCCGTCCGCGATGCGCTCGACGCGGCGCGGATCACGGCTGCGGCCGCACTGGGCGCGCAAGAGGACGAACTCGTCTTCACGAGCGGGGGCAGCGAGTCCAACAACCATGCGCTGCTCGGCGTGCTGGCGGCGAGCCGCGGTCGCCACCTCGTCGTCACCGCGATCGAGCACAAGTCCGTGCTCTCGACCGCAGCGTGGCTCGAAGCGCGCGGCGTCGCGGTGACACGCGTCGCGCCGCGCGCGACGGGGGCCGTGGATCCGACCGATGTCGAGCGTGCTCTGCGACCGGACACGGCTCTCGTCGCAGTCATGCTCGCGAACAACGAGACCGGTGTGCTCCAGCCGATCCGAGAGATCGCGCGGATCACGCGGGCGCGCGGCATTCCGTTGCACGTCGATGCGGTCGCTGCACTCGGCAAGGTGAGAATCGACGTGCGCGATCTCGGCTGCGATCTGTTGGCTCTCGCTGCGCACAAGCTCTACTCGCCCAAGGGTGCTGGGCTCTTGTGGATTCGCTCCGGCGTCGCCGTCGAACCGCTCGTGCACGGCTGCGGGCAACAACGCGGTCAGCGCGGCGGCACGGAGAACACGTTTGCGTCGATCGCATTCGGGCGCGCGCTCGAACTCATGGCCAGCGATCGCCTGGCCGACGCTCCCGGTGAGCACGCGCGTCAGGCCGCGCTGTGCGATGAACTCGTGCGGCGCATTCAAGATCTCGTGCCCGGGGCGGAGCTCAACGGATCCGGCCCGTCGCTGCCGAACACGCGCAACGTGTGGTTTCCGGGTCGCGCGGGGCATGTGCTGCAAGCAGCACTCGGCGAGCGCGGCATCGCGGTCGCCGCCGGATCCGCCGCGACGGGCGCGACACCGAGTCACGTGCTGACGGCGATGGGTGCCTCGATCGAGCGCGCCAGCTCGAGCCTGCGTTTCTCGATCGGACTCCCGACGACACGCGCATCCATCGAACGCGCGATCGAAGCGTTGGCCAACGTCTTGGGCGCCGTTCCCGAGGTCGCACGATGACGCACGCGGACGGGACTCGCGCCGCGCGTGACGCGGATCTGGCGCCGATCGCGGCGGTACAGCGCGCGCTGACGGCGGAGTTCGAGCGCGATCCGCACGGCCCGCGCATCGCGTCGATCCTCGGCGATTACGCGCGTCGACACGGCGACTGGCGCAACTTCGCGCACTTCGCGGACGGTCGGTACACACGCAACCTCGTCGGCCGGACGGAGTCCTACGAGCTCGTCGTTTTGTGTTGGGACGCGGGCGTCGCGAGTCCTATCCATGACCACGCGGGCCAGAAGTGTTGGATGGCCGTGCTCGAGGGGCGCATCGAGGAGATGCAGTACGAGTGGCCTGGAGCGCGCGCCACGGGGCCACTGCGCGCCACCGGTGTGCGCGGTTACGAGGCCGGGAAGGTCACGTACATCGACGACGACATCGCGCTCCACCTCGTGCGGCCGGCGGATGGGCGCGCGGGGATTTCCTTGCACCTCTATTCGCGGCCGATCGAGACGTGCCTGGCGTACGACGAGGCCACGGGCAGCGTGTTGCCGCGCCAGCTGACCTACCACACGGCCTGAAGGCCGCGCGTGGAGTTTGCGCAGGCCGCGAGTCGGGAAGTGCGGGGCTCTCCGAGTTTCTAGGGGCCTAACCGCTCGGCGGGACCCAAAGACTCGGTGGGCCCCAGCAGCTCGGCCGGACCCGACAGCTCGGCGGGGGTGATGCCTGCGGCGCGCACCTGTGAATCGCGCCCTGGTGTTCCCACGGTGCATGGCGAACTGCTGCCGAACGCGATCCACCGAGCGCAGGCGCACAGCCCCAGCTCAGGTGCACCGCCCCAGGTGTCGCGGCGAAATCGGTCCGCAAGCGGGCCTGAAAAAAAGAAAGCGCCTGTCCGAACAGACAGGCGCTTTTTCGACTCTCTCGGTCCCCCTGCGTCGGTGACCGGTCTCGCCGACCTCGGTGAGGAGGGGGCTCTTCCGGAGGGACCACCGTGCGCCGGGCAGGCCAGGCCGTGCACGGGAAGTGCTCGCCCAACCTATCCACTTACCCAAACGCGGAATCGCCCCACCATCCCGGAAGATTCTCCGAACTTCTTCGCGAAGCGTGCAGTTCCCGTCGCCTTGACCACCTTCCGAGCGTCGGATAGGTTCCCTCGCCCTCAGGCAGCGGCGGAGGGGGGGGCGGGCTTCGGCACGGTCTCCCGAGGTCTTTCGGGCGGTGTAGCTCAGTTGGTTAGAGCAATGGCTTCATAAGCCATGTGTCGGGGGTTCGAATCCCTTCACCGCTACCACCTCGAGGCGGTTGGGCGCCGCGGCTCAGGTCGGCCGTCTCGATTTCGAGCCGGCCCCCTGTCCAGCCGGCCCCCTGTTCAGCCGGGTCGAGCGGTTCAGCCGGGTCGGGTGGGCGCCGACCGGGCCTCAGCCCGCGGCCGCGCGCACCAAGCTCGCGAGCGTCTTCACGAAGCCCGGATCGGCGTTCAGGCAGGGCACGAGGAGCAGATCGGCCCCCGCCTCACGGACATCGTCCCGCAGCCGAATCCCGAGTTCCTCAAGGGTTTCGAGGCAGTCCGCGGTAAATCCCGGAGCGATGAGCGCCAGCGTTCCTCCGGCGCGTGCGCGGGCCACCGCAGCGACGTCCGTGGCCGGCTCGAGCCACGGCTCGCGCCCGAAACGGGACTGCCAAGTGAGACTCCAATCCGCATCACCGAGGCCGAGGCGTGCTGCCAGCCCCCGCGCCGTCGCAGTGCACTGGGTCGGATAGGGATCACCAGCGCGCGCGCAACGGACCGGGATCCCGTGGAAGGAGAAGATCCAGTGCGCGATCTCACGGCCGAGCGCGGCGCGACGCGCCGTCGCGGCCAAGGCGTCGAGGTAGCCCGGCTCGGTGGGATACGGGGGCGCGACCGCGAGGGCCGGGATCGCTCGACGTCGGCTGAGCACGCGGAACGTCTCTTCGATGGCGCTCCCCGTCGTCGCGCTGGCGTACTGGGGAAACGCGGAGAGCAGCACGATGCGCTCGCATCCGGCGGACACGAGCTCCTCGATCGCACTCGCGATCGACGGGTTCCCGTAGCGCATCGCGACGGCGACGCGATAGTCCGCGCCGAGGTCCTTCTGCAGCTCCACGGACTGCGCGCGGGCGTTGGCGAGGAGCGGCGAACCCGCGCTCGTCCACACGGATTCGTAGGCCTCGGCCGACGCGTGACCACGGCGTGGCAGGATCACGAGCTCGAGAAGGACCCGCCACAGAATCGGGTTCAGGTCGACGACTCGACGATCCGTCAGGAACTGCCTCAAGTAGCGGCGCACGTCCCGCGGACGCGGCGCGTCGGGCGTGCCGAGGTTCGTCCACAGCACGCCGATCGGCGCGGTCGAGGCCTCGCTCGCGCTCATCGGTCACCGATGCGGGCGTCGTCGTGGTAGA
>JAYTBY010000264.1:0-4144 GCA_043736755.1 Planctomycetota bacterium
CTCGCGCGACGCCGCGCTCGCGATGGCGATGGAGATGGGCCTCCCGTACCGCGAGGGGTTCGTCAAGAACCGCTACATCGGGCGCACGTTCATCATGCCTAGCCAGTCGAGCCGCCAGAGCTCGATCCGGCGCAAGCTGAACCCGATCCCGCTCGAGTTCGAGGGCAAGGACGTCCTGCTCGTCGACGATTCGATCGTGCGCGGCAACACGGCGGCGCGCATCGTGAAGATGGCGCGCGATGCGGGCGCGAAGAACGTCTACTTCGCCTCGACGTCGCCGCCGCTCATCGCGCCGTGCCCGTACGGCATCGACATGGCGACGAAGAAGGAATTCATCGCGACGGGCAAGTCGACGCCGGAGATCGGCACGCAGCTCGGCGTCGATCACCTCGTGTACCTCGATCGCGACGCGATGAATGCCGCCGCCCGCGCCGGCAATCCGAAGATCGAGCAGTTCTGCAACGCCTGTTTCACCGGCGATTACCCGACCGGCGACATCACCGTCGATCGTCTGAACGCGATCGAAGGCGAGCGCATGACCTCGCAAGGCACGGTCGGTTCGGCGCGCTGAACGACCGCAAGTGGATCGGCCAACCGGCCCGCTCGATCGTGTCGAGTGAACGGGGGTTCGCGTTGCGGAACAGCTCGACGTCGTCGTCACCCCGCAGGCTCCAGCTCGTCGTGGACTCCGGAAACGCGCTCCCGACGAATTCGACAACCGATGCCTCGCTCATCACATGACGAACACGATCGACTGGTACTACCACCGCCGCGGTTGAACGAGCTGCACGCGCGCCGATGCCTGGATCGAGGCTCGGCGCGCAGCCGTCCGTGCGACGGCGAACGCCACGAAGGAGCGCTTCGGACGCCCCGACCTCGCTGTGTTGTTCGCGGGCGCGCGACGCGTGATCGTCGCGAAGGGCCGTAAGTCGGCCGAGTTCGAGATCCCGGCTCGCGCACCGCTGTCGGACGAGCTGATGGATGCGATCCTCGGCCCCACGGGAAACCTGCGCGCCCCGGCCCTGCGCGTCGGCACCACGTGGTTCGTCGGCTTCCACGTGGAGGCCTGGGACCGCGCGCTCGAGTGACGCACTTCAGCGAACGCCGCGCACTCGCGCCGCGACCCACGGCATCAGGGCGAGCACGATGAGCCCGTACGGCATCAGCGCGCCACGGTCGATGCGGTACTCGTCTGCGATGCGGCCCCACGAGTAGCCGCGCACGAAGCGGCCCAGCGCGACCTCGAACGCGAGGGTCGCGAACAACCACAGCGCGCCGACGAGAAGGCACTGTCGTGTCGTGCGCGCTCCCAGCCAGCGCGCGAACAGCAGCGGAATGACGACGCAGAGGGCAGTGCCGACAGCGAAGCCGATGCGCCCAGCGACTTCGGCACCGACACGCGGCTCGAGCCACAGGGTCCGCGCCGTCCCGTGCACGCTCTCGACCACGATGAAGACCCCCCAGACCGCGAGGGCCCGCAACCAGGGGACGCGGCAGCGTGATGCGGTGTCCACTGAGGCCGGCTCAATCCGGTCTCCGCGAGCGCAGCCAGTCGAAGGTCGTGCGCACGGCCTCCGGCCACGGTGTCCGCCTCGGCTCGCCGATCAGGCTCGCGAGCTTCGTGCCATCGAAGGCGATCGGCTGGGAGTAGTGCGGGACCATCGGCAGGAACGCACGCAGTTCGCGGTCGAAGCGGCTCGCGATCCAGAGCAGAACCGGTCCCGCGCTGCGCACGCGGACGCGGCGGCCGAGGATCCCGCCGCAGACCTCCGCCAGCGCGCGCGCCGACATCGGACCGCTACCGGGGACGATCCAACGCTGCCCGTAGGCCTCGGACTTCGCCGCTACCGCGATTGCCACGCGCATCGCATCGGGCACGTAGATCCCGTCGCGCTCGGCGTCCGCGTCCCCGAGGGCGTCCATGGGGTTTCCGCGCAAAGCCTGCGCGAGCACCCGCTGCCAGCTGCTCGCGTGCACTTCGGGTCCGAAGAAGTCGGGGAGTTGGAGCACGCACGCGCCGGCTTGGAGGAAGATGTCCTCGGCCTCGCGCCGCAAACGCACCCACGGCGGCCCGCCTTCGCGCGGGTGAGTCTCGTCGATCGGCAGACGCCGCACCGGGAGCACGCTCCAGTAGCTCGAGATCTGGACGCATCGAGCACCGCTCGCGCGCAGCGCGCCAGCCAGCGCGCGGGCCACGACGGGATGCTGCTCCATCTGCGCCGCCGGCAATCCGACGCAGTCGAAGACTTGCGCGCAGCCGTCGATTGCGCGAGCTGCGCCGTCCGGCGTTCCGACGTCGAGGGCGCGCACCTCGACCTCGAGACCCGCGAAAACGCGGCGCAGGCGGGCCTCATCGCGCGCCACGACTCGCACGGACCGCGATTCCGCGACGAGGAGCCGCGCAAGATGGATGCCCGTCGGGCCGCTGGCACCGAGGACGGCGATGGGAGTGGAGCGGGTCAAGTGTGATCAGCAGGCAGTGTCCTCCAGCGGAGCGTGATTCACGCCGCAAAAATCGAGGGCAACACGCGCGCACGTTGTCCGGCGAACTCGTGGACGCGATGCGCGGGCCGACGGGCAAGCTGCGCGCGCGGGCAC
Organism: Planctomycetota bacterium; assembly: GCA_043736755.1. Classification (GTDB taxonomy): domain Bacteria; phylum Planctomycetota; class UBA1135; order UBA1135; genus JAEUHZ01. Next base: position 2,599 of record JAYTBY010000264.1, read on the forward strand.
GACCGGGCTCGTCGTGTTCATGGACGAGGTCTGGGCGCGCGAGCTGGACGCGAACGGATCGCAGACCCCGCGCGCGGAAAAACCGGACACGTCGCGTTCGATCGGCCGCCGTGGAACCTCCAGCTTGCGGGCACTCGCTGGAGCACGGAAGATCACCACGAGCCCACGTCTCCCGGGCACCCCGAGGATCGATTCGCCGTGATCACCGTCGCTCGTTTGCGTGCCTTCCTCGGCCTCGTCGTCCTCGCACTCGCCGCGAACGCTGCGCAGCGCCCCGAGAAGGAGATCTCGGGCCTCGTGCGTTGGCCCGATGGAACTCCGGCCGCGGGCGCCGTCGTGTCGGCCGCTCACGACGTCGACGAAGAAATCGATCTCGGACTGGGTTTCGCGCTCGGCCTCGTCAAGGACAAGACCGACGCGAAGGGCGCGTTCCGCCTCCGTCGGCTCGCGGACCAACCGTGGAAGCTGCGCGCAGTCGCCGACGCGCCCGAGGCGTCGTCCGGTGCCATCGTGCGTCTGCCGTTCGAAGTCGAAGCGCGCGGCGTCGCGGTCGGCACGAACGACGTTGTTCTCGTGCTCGACGCCGGCTCGACGATCTCCGGGCGTGTCGTGGACGATCGTGGCGAACCCGTCGCCACGTACGCGGTGACGTTCAAGCACGTCGGCCACTTCACGGAAGAGGGCGAACCCGGCTTCACGACGGAAACGACGCACCCTATCCGGACGGAGGACGGGGCGTTCACGATCCACGGTGTTCGCGGCGGGGCCTGTCTCGTCGGAGTCCAGGCCGAAGCACACGTTTCGCCCGAGGAAAAGCGCGTGGATCTGCCGGCGAAGCCTGCGCCGCTCGCGTTCACGATTCCGCGCGCCGCGCGCATGAGCGGACTCGTCGTCGATGCGAAAGGTCAGCCCGTCGCGGACGCGCTCGTCAGCGTGTGCGCGCCTGGCGAGGAACCGCCGTCCATCGAACCGCTCTTCGAGATCGACATCGACGCGCTCGTCACGGAGGGATCGAAGGAGCTGCGCGCGAGTCCGGGCACCGGACGGACGGATGCGAGCGGACGATTCGACATCGGCGGCATCCGACCCGGCCAAGGCGTGCTGCGCGCCGACGCGGCAGGTCATGCGCGATCCGTGCCGCGCGACCTCGACATCGTGTCGGCGAGCACGCTCGAGGACGTGCGCATCGCGCTGCGTCGCGGAGCAACATTGCGCGGAGTCGTGCGCGCACCGACGGGTGCGGCGCTCGAGGGCGTCGACGTCGGCGTGATCGTGGACAGCGGCAGCGTGTGGGAGACGACCGGACCGGACGGCGCGTATCGATTCGATCACGTCATGCCCGGTAGGGTCGTCCTCTACGCGCGGCAGGAGAGCGTTCCGGGCATGACGGCACAGCTCACTCCCTCGATCATCGAGCTCAATATCACGCTCTCCGAAGGCGAGGACCTCGAGGTCCCGATCGGCGGAGCGGCACCCGACGCAGCGGTGCGCACGCGGGTGACGGGCACGGTGCGCGGAGCACTCGCCGTCGCGAACACCAACGTGC
>JAYTBY010000265.1:0-1866 GCA_043736755.1 Planctomycetota bacterium
TTCTCTCGCGACCTATCCGGGCTACTTCGCGCCCAATTTCTCGCTCGCGAGCTTCTCGAGCGCCTTCCGCCCGGCATCGTCGCCCAGCTCTTTCGCGAGAGCGATCGCAGCGTCCACGGCCGCACGCGCACGTTCCACGCGGCCCAGTTCGGCCGACAGTTCCGCGACCCGCGTGGTGGCCTCGTACTCGTCGCCTGCGAGCGAGATCGTCGTTGCGACCATGCGGACCCGCGACCACGCCGCCAGTGCCTCTTCCTTCTCGCCGCTGGCTTCGAGAGCGCGCGCTTCCGCTTCCCAACCCATCTGCGCGCCCCACCAATCGCCGAGCGGCGCGGCGAGTTCGCGGCAGCGCTTCGCCGCAATCAGCGCGGCGGAGTGATCGCCCTTCTTCAGTGCGCCGCGCGCCTCCGAATAGGCGCGTTGTCCGGCGCGAAAGCTGGAGCGCTGTTCCTCGTCCCAGCCGACGAAGCTCGACGCGTAGTCGAGGATGAACGGATGACCGACCGCGGCGGCTTGTTGACCGCCCCACAGCGCGCGGCGGTGCAACGTCTCGATCTTCTTCTCCTCGTCGGCGCTGAGCGCGCGACCGGCGGCGTCCTCGCGAATCTTCAAGCTGCCTTCGAGGTCGGCGTCGATGACGGGCAAGATCGCGCCGCGTGCTTCGCGCCACAGCGCCTGACAGCCAGCTGCGTCGCCTTTCGTGGCGAGCTCGACGTAGCGCTCGCGGGGTTCCGCGGCGGCGAACGGTGAGAGGAGCGGGACGAGGAGGGCGAGGGTCGTGATCATGTTCTGCTAGGAGGGTGGGGCTGAAGCGCGCAGCGTAGCGCGGGCAGCGCTATCCTGCGCGCACTTCAGGCATGGAACGCATCGTCCGGAATGTCCTCGATTGGGTCGCGATTCCCTCGGTCACAGGCACCGAGGCCGCGTATGGCGATGCCTTGGCGCGCGAGTGCCGCCGCATCGGTCTCGCGGTCGAGCGTCAGGAGATCGCGCCCGGCCGCGCCAACGTGCTGGCTCGCGGAGCGCGACCGCGCGTCGTCCTGTGCACGCACATCGATACCGTTCCCGGCGATCTCGGCGTACGTGAAGATCGCGAGCACGTCTACGGTCGCGGGTCGTGCGACGCGAAGGGACCGGCTTCGGCGATGCTGCATGCGCTCGAGCGCATCCTCGCGTCGGGCGAAGATCGCGTCGGCGTGCTCTTCACCGTGGGTGAGGAGACGGACAGCGCGGGCGCCGCGTTCGCCGATCGTGCCCTGGCCGATCCGTGGAATCCGGCGTTCACGGTGATCGGCGAGCCGACGGGCAATCGTTTCGTCGCGGCTGGCAAGGGGATTTGGAAAGCGCGCCTCGTCGCCAGCGGGAGCGCAGGGCACAGCTCGCAAGTCGGCGGTCCGTCGGCGGTTCACGAACTCGTGGGCTGCCTGCACGGGCTCCTCTCCGAGACGTGGGGGACGCATCCCGTTCTCGGGCCGGGCACGTTGAACGTCGGCACGATCTCGGGCGGAGTCGCGCCGAACGTGGTGGCCGAGCACGCCGAATGCGAAGTGCTCGTGCGCGCCGTCGACGAGCCCAACCGAGTTGCGGAACGCGTCGCCCGACACTTGGGCGCGCACGTGCGCGTCGAGAAGACGCACAAGGGCTACGGTCCGATCGAGTTCGACGTGCCCACGGGCGAAGCAGGAATTCCCGTGGCTTTTGGCACGGATGCGCCGCATCTCTGTCGGTGGGGCCGACCGCTCCTCTTTGGACCGGGCTCGATCTTGGACGCGCACACGGACCATGAGAAAGTTCCGAAGCGCGCGCTCGACGAGGCTGCGGCGCGGTACGAAACGCTCGTGCGCGACCTGCTGCAGCGACTCGATG
>JAYTBY010000266.1:0-4141 GCA_043736755.1 Planctomycetota bacterium
ATGACGATGCCGCGTGGCTCGCGCAGTTCGCCGGGCGCCGCACCGCGCTTCCCGATCGTGCGTTTGCGCAGTCCCGAGCCGTCGAGCACGACGACCGCGTGCTCGATCGCGTCCGCGACGAAGACTTCGCCCGCAGACGAGATCGCGATGCCCTGCGGTTCGCGCTGCAAGCCGGGGACGACTTCGAGCACGAAGCGCGCGGCCTCGACGCCGTCGGCCCCGATCACGCGCACAGTGCCGGTGTGGCTCTCCGTGATCCAGGCTCGACCCTCGTCGTCGATCGCGACGAAGGCCGGCGACCTGAGTCCGTTGGTCTCGCGCAGGAACGTCCCGGAGCGTCCGCTGTTCGTCAGCAGAGATGCAGTCGTGGGCCCGCCGGATTCCTGGATCGACGGCGCGAGCGCGAGCGTGACGAGGAGTGAGTGCACTGAGGTCGAGAGTAGCAGGTGCGGCGCGAGGCTCACGGCCGCATTCCATCCTTCGGTCGCCGCGCCGCGCCGCGCTAGGCTCTCTGCGATCTCGCGGGGGATCGATGCCGAGCACGAGCAGCGCAACGGGAAGCCTCGAGCCGGGATCGGACCCGTCGACCGACGGGAGGCGCGCGCGTCAACCCCGTGGTTGGCGTCCGCTCGCCGGCCCGCTCGCCGTCTCGCTCCTCATCGCGACGGTCTTGCGCCTGCTCCTCGTTCTCATGCCCCCCGAGGAACTCTCGCCCGGCGGCCTCGTTCCCGCCGAGGAGCTGCGCCGCGGCGTCGCCGCGCACGACATCGCCCAAGGTCCGCTGCTGCCCATCCTCGACTACCAGCAGACGCACTTCTCGGGAGGCACGCTGGCGATCGTGCTCGTCGCGACGCCGATCTATGCCGTGTTCGGGCCGTCGCCGATCGCGCTGCGCGCCGCCACGTTGCCGTTCACTTGGCTGTCGATCGTGTTCGTCGTCCTGATCCTGCATCGAGCGGCGGGCCAGCGCGCAGCGTGGATCGGCGGTCTGTTCGCGGCGGCGGCTTCGCCCGGCTACCAACTCGTCGCCGCGACGGCGTGGGGGACGCACGTCGAGAGCAACGCGTTCGCGCTGTGCGTCGTGTGGGCCTGCGCGCGACACCTGAGCGGAGACGTGCCGCCGCGGCGATCGAGTTTCGTGCTCGGCCTCGCTTCTGGTCTTGCGCTCTCGTTCAGCTACGGGACCGCGCTCGCGATCGTCGCGACGGGGCTCGTCGAACTGACGTCGAAGCCGCGGCCGCGATTCGAACTGCTCGCGCGCGTGGCGGGTCTTGCGATCGGCCTCGTCCCGTGGCTCGCGTACAACGTGACGCACGAGTTCGCAGGCCTTGGACTCTACGGTCGCGCGACGGAGGAGCACTTTGCACCGCTCACCGAGGCGCCGGCGCACTTCCTGGCCCTCTTCGCGCGTCATTTGCCGGCGTCGCTCGCGTTTCCTGAAGCCTTCGGCGCGCCGGCGCTGAAGGCGATCGTGGCCCTCGTCTTCGTGGTTGGTTGGATAGCCACGCTGGTCCTCGTGCGCGCACCGCGCAGCGCAACGGACACGCGCGGGCGCAGAGCCGTCACCTACGCGGTGATCGTGTTCCCAGCGCTCTTCGCGCTCGCGTATGCGTTCGGGAACTTCCATGTGCAGGAGAGCGCGGACTGGATCCACGGCTACCGCTACCTCGCGCTCGTGTGGCCGTTCCTGTGGATTGCGACCGCGCTAACGCTCGACGAACTCGCGACCCGCGATCGTACCGCGCTCGCGTGGGGCGCGTGCGGCGTTCTCGTCGCCCTCGCGAGCGCCGGCACCATCGCGCGCGTGCGACCCGATCGCTGCGCAGCTAACCTCGCCGCGCCCGGATCGTCGACCGTGAGCTTGGCGCGCTTCGTCGTGCGACGTCGCGGCGCGGACGTCGAGGCGCTCGAACGCGTCGTCGCGCGCGCTGAAAGGCGTGAGGACGCAGAAGTGTTCTTCCGCGCGCTCGGCGCGAACTACCGGTTCCTTCTCGATCCATCCTCAGCCTCGCGACCGGAGGACGTGGCACGGCGCGCCGAATACGAGCGCGCGCGAGCTTGGTTGGAAGCACGCGTCGAACCGCGCTGGAAACCGTACTTCGAGGTGTCCATGGCGCTCCACCCGGCAGATTCCGTCTCTCCGAGGTAGGTTCGAGTCGTCATGACCTTCGTCCGCGGAGTCCTCGCCCTCGTCGCCTGCTCGACCGTAGGGCCCGCGCAGTCCGTCGTCCGCACCGTTCCCGGCGCGGCACCTCTCGAGGGTTTCGGGCGCACGCTCTGCTCGATCGGCGACGTCGACGGGGATGGCCTCGGCGATTTCGCGGCAGCGGCCGTCACCGCGGACGGAGCGTCACCAGGATGCGGGAGCGTGCGCGCGGTCTCCGGTCAGAGCGGCGGGACGATCTGGATCGCGTACGGCTCGGCGACCGACGACAACTTCGGCTGGGCGCTCGCTCTCGCGGCGGATTTCGACGGCGATGGAGCGGGGGACGTGCTCGCGAGTGCGCCGCAGACCGGCATCCCGAACCTGCGTGGATATGTGCGCGCGCTGTCGGGTCGCACCGGCGCGACGCTCTTCGAAGTCGCTGGGCTCGCGGCCCGTGACGAATTCGGGATCTCCGTCTGCGCGCTGCCCGACGTGACGGGCGACGGCATCGCAGACTTCGCCGTCGGCGCCTGGATCTCCGATGCCGGCGGCGCGGACTCGGGTGCCGTGCACGTGATCTCGGGCGCGGACCGCGCGTTCGTGCGCACGATCCCGGGTCTCGCGGCCGACGATCGCTTCGGCATCTCGGTGCGCTCGTTGGACGACGTCGACGGGGACGGCCTCGACGACCTCGCGATCGGCGCGCACGGCAGCGATGCGAGCGCTTCGAACGCCGGCTCGGCGTTCGTGGTGTCCACCTCGAGCGGTTCGATCCTGCGTTCGTTCCACGGCCTGGCCACCGACGATCACTTCGGTTTCGCGCTCACGGTCGCCGGTGACGTCGACGGTGATGGCGCGCTCGATCTCGCCATCGGCGCACGCAACGCGCGCAACACCGCGGGCGTCGCCGTCGGATCCGTGCGCGTCCATTCCGTCGCGAGCGGCGCGCTGTTGCGCGAACTCTTCGGCGCCTCGGACGGCGGCCTGTTCGGCTACAACCTCGACGGCGACGCCGATGTCGATCTCGACGGCGTCAAGGACCTCGTCATCGGTGCCGTCTTCGATTCGACGTCGGCGTTTCATGCTGGATCGGCGAGCGTCTTCTCCGGTGCGAGCGGCGCCCGGCTCTACACCGTTCACGGCGAGGACGCGGGCGACGGCTTCGGCCGCGATGCCGCGTTCGTGGAGGATCTCTCCGGCGATGGCGCGGCCGACGTCCTCCTCGGTGCGTATCGCGACGAGATCGCGGGCACGTCGTCGGGCAGCGTCCGCGTGTTGCGCGGCTACGACCTCGGGCCGGCGCCCTATTGCACCGCGAAAGTGAACTCACGCGGTTGCATGCCGACGATCCAATGGTCGGGCGGCACTTCGCTCAGCGGGCCCGATGACCTCGTCGCACGCGCGTCATCCGTGCTCTCGAGTCAGTTCGGGATGTTCTTCTTCGGACGCGCGCCGACCGCGACACCGTGGCTCGGTGGCACGCTGTGCGTGCGGTCGCCACTCGAGCGCACGCCGATCCAACTCGCCACTGGTTCTCCGCCACCGTCGGATTGCACAGGGACGTACGCGCTCGCGCTCACGCACGCTTGGCTCCAAGCGCGCGGTTTCGCGCCCGGGACGACGCTTTACGGGCAGTGGTTCAGCCGCGACCCGGGCTTCGCACCGCCGGGAAATGTCGGGCTCACGGACGCCATCGCGATCACTGTCCGCCCTTAGGTCGAGGCTGCTCGAGGAACAGTCGTTCGATAGCGGCGGCGACCTTCTGAGCGAGCACTTTCGCACCGGCCGCGTCCTGGTGGACTTCGTCGAGATACAGGGTCGGATCGCGTGGCATCTCCGCCGCGAGCTCGTGGACCTGAGCACCCGTGCGCAGCGCGATTCGGCGCAGCGCCTCGTCCATCTCGGCGAGCCCAGCTTCGAAGATGCGCGCTGCCGGTTGCGATCGAGCGACGCGCTCCGTGCAGGACGGCGAGGTCAGCAATAGGACCTCCGCGC
>JAYTBY010000267.1:0-1865 GCA_043736755.1 Planctomycetota bacterium
CTCGCCACCGACGATGCGCGCACCCTGGGCGGGATCTTGATCTCGGCGTCGATCGTCTACGACAACAACGACGACGGGTTGTTCGTGCGCTCGACGGGCACGGGCGGCACGCCGGGGAGTCCCGACGAGGACTACAGCGTCCTCCTCTATGTCGCGGCCTCGAACGACTGCGACGCGGACGGCATTCCCGACGATCGTGAAATCGCGGAGGGGACCGCCGCGGACGTGAACGGCAACGGGATCGCGGACGCGTGTGAGGGCTTTGCGGGCGTGCTGTACTGCTTCGGCGACGGCACGGGCACGCCTTGCCCGTGCGGCAACGCATCGGCGCCTGCAGCCCAAGCGGGGTGTCTCAACTCTTTCGGCAACGGCGGCCGGATCCGTGCGAGCGGGAACGCGAGCATCAGCAGTGACACCATCGTCCTCGTGGGCTCGGCGATGCCGAGCAGCTCCGCGCTCTACTTCCAAGGGACTGCGCAACAGGCGGGCGGGCTCGGGTCGCTCTTCGGCGACGGGCTCCGTTGCGCGGGTGGCACGGTCGTGCGTCTCGGTACGAAGACGAACGTCGCGGGTTCGAGTCAGTATCCAGTCGGCGCCGACCTGCCCGTCGCGACGAGGGGCGGCGTCACCACACCGGGCACGCGCACGTATCAGGTCTGGTACCGCAACGCTGCGGCGTTCTGCACGAGCTCGACTTTCAACCTGACCAACGGCGTGCAACTCACTTGGACGCTGTGAAGCCCGCGCTTTGGGACTGACACACGGCTAGGAAAACGACGGGGGCGACCGGCTTGCGCTGGTCGCCCCCCTGGGAACTCGCCCGAGCTCCATGAATGCAAGTGCTGGGCGACGCCGCGGGACACTCCGCGCCGTCGCCCACTTCGATCACGGACCTTCTTCGAAGATGTCGTTCGGGAAGAGGTCGCCGTTCGACTGCGTGCACAGTTCCCACGGCAGGTCGCAGACGACGTAGATGCCGTACTGCTCGAAGAGGACCGCGTAGATCGCCGGATCGTTGATGAAGTCTGCTTCCGAGAAAGCGATCTGACCGTCGATCTTGATCCAGCCCGACTCCTTGCCGTTCGCGCCGAAGATCTCGTCGTCCGCGTCACCCAGGTTCTCGAGCGAGTCCTCGAGGAATCCGCCGCTCACATCCGCGAGGCGCGGGTCGTCCCAGCATCGGAACTGGTACTGCGAGGAGAACTGAACCTCGTTGTCGTTGTAGCCGAGGATGTAGATGATCGTGTCGAACTGCGATCCGCCGGAGAGGCCGACGAGCACGAGACGGCTGCGGAAGAGGCTGCCGCCGACGAGCTCGTCCTGACCGTCGCCCTCTTCTTGCTGACCGAGGAACCGCGGGATCAGGATCTGGTCCGGGGCTTCGCTGTACTCGATGCCGTCGAGGTCGCGAATGCCGTCGCCGTCGTCGTCCGTCGTCGATCCCTGGCGGCCGATGCCGAGGAAGGGACGAGCGTTGAGCGCATCACGCGCGGGGTCTTCGACGAAGCTGTTTCCGCCGATGAACAGCGCCTGGCCGATCAGGTGATTCCACACGATCGCCTGACCCGACTGCGGGTCCTTGGCGAACACGTACAGGAAACCGCGCTCGTGGTTCGGGTTGTCGAAGCGCGTGAGGATCGTGATCGTGTCGCACGGCGTCAGACGACGCGTCGTGTTCGTCTCGAGGCAGGGGAGGACCGTGCCGTTCGGACCGTACTTGCCGATGTAGACGTACTCGATGTCGACCGTGCCCGCGAACAAGTTGCCCGGGCCCTGGGCGAAGTCGCAGTTCGTGTTCGTGACCGTCACGAGCGTGACTCGGTTCGGACGGTTGTCGAAGCGCGGGAAGAGCAGCAGGCTGCCCG
>JAYTBY010000268.1:0-1860 GCA_043736755.1 Planctomycetota bacterium
TCTCGCCCCACAGCAACGCGAGCCGTCCCCACGTCGAAGTGCGTGCGGCGCAGGCTCGCTGGACCGCGGCCGAGGTTTCCTTCGAGATCGAGCTCACGAGTTCCACGCGCTCGAGCCGTACACCTTCCGAGGCTTCGAGTGCGAGGGTGTCCAGCTCGAGCCCGCGCCCTACGGTCGGCAGGAGGTAGTAACGCTCACGCGCGCCGGCGGGCCAGCGTAGAGCGCGTGCTCTGGTCGAGGACTCGCCCGTCTCGTCTGCCGCCCAAACCAGCTCCAACTCGCCCCCGGCCGGCGATGCCGCTTCGATGCGCAGATAGAGCGAGCGCTCGCGGGTCGTCTCGACCAGCGGCAGCGCTTCCGGCGCGGAATTGCCGATCGAAACGCGCGTGATGCGTGCACCCGTCGGCGCAGCCTTTCGCTCCCACCCGCTCGTCGTCCAAGCGAAGTGGCGCTCCACTTCGTCGCCGCGCGGTGGGCCACGCTGCAACCAGTCTTTGCGCGTCCACACGGGCCAAGGACCGATGACACCGTACGGTTGGTAGTTCGCGTACACGCTCTCGAACAACAGATGCAACCGCAGGGACAGCTCGACTCCGTCGAGGTAGTCCGAGTTCGAGAAACCCAGACTCTGGGCCGTCGCCGCATCCGTCGGCATGAGCACGAGCGGAGTGTCCTGTTCCCGCCACTCCTCGAGCGCGCGCCGCTGCAAGTAGTCGTCGTGCACGATGAGGAGGTGGTTCAGCCAGTGCGGCGAGCGCTTGCGTAGGTGGTAGTAGAGGAGCGGACAGTTCGAGAGGTCCAGGAATGTCTGGGCGGCTTCGAGTTCCGCGGTCGTGAACTCCTCGATGCGCTCGAGGTGGTCGCGCACGTATTGGGCGGGAACTCGGACGCGCTCGATCGGTCCCGCACCGACTTTCATGGCCGCGAGCACGAATCGCGGCCCGACGATGCGCTCGTAGCGCGACGTCGAAAGCAGGACCTTGCGGTCCTCGGGTCGAGCGAGATCGAAGACGAAAGCAAGCAGCCCCGAGATCACCACGAAGGCGGCGTAGACCCAGCGCGTGCGCCCGATGCCGAGGATCCATGCGGGCGCGAACGCGATGACCGCGATCGTGAACACCGAGGTCATCGCCGCCTCGGCCTCGACGAAAGTGTGTCGGACGAGGCCGCGCGACATGTTCGCGAACGTGAATATGGCGAGGAAAACACACGTCACGAAGACGAACCCCGATCGCTCGCGCAGATCGATTCGGTCCCGCGATCGGGCGACGAGCAGTAGCGTGAGCCCGAGGACGAGGAACGGCAGCACGTACAAGTGCCAGAGCACGATCTCCGACCAGTCGTTCGCGAGATGCTGGAGTCCGAAACTCTGGCCCGAATCGACGACGTGCGCCAAGTCGCGGAGGCGTGCGATCGGATTCACGCCCCGCATGACGCACACGACGCCGAGGCCGATCACCGTCGTGAGAACGGCGCCGGTCAGTCCGAGAACTAGCGACTTCCAGGGCCAGCGCATGCCGGGCACGGTGACGCCGATCGCGGCGAGCGTGGCGAACGCGGCGACCGTCCCCGCGAATCCGACGTCGAGCTTCCACGCGAAGGCGAAAACGAGCACGAACCCGAACGCCCACCACGCGCGGAGACTGCTCCAGAAGCCCGGCTTCTCGCGAGGCTCGCGCGCCGAGTCCGCCGGCGGTCGTGGAACGCCCCATCGACTGGAGTCATGTGCGCTAGTTGTTCGCGCGATCCAGACGACGACGAAGACGAGCGCGATCGCGTGCACCGAAGCCGGATGGAACAGCCGGTCTAGGTAGGGCAACGCGATCCAGACGAAGAATGCCGGCCCTGCGGCACCGAGCA
>JAYTBY010000269.1:0-4130 GCA_043736755.1 Planctomycetota bacterium
ATCGTCGCCAGCTCGATCGTCCTCTCCATCGTCATCGGGAACGGCGTGCGGATCGCCAGATTCCTCGAGACCGGGCGCGGGCACTATCGCGAAGCCCTCGAACGCATCGTCGCCGAGACGGAGAGCGATACGGCGACGCTCACGGGGCCAGATCTCTTCAACCTGAAGCTCATGCTCTCGTTCTACGGACGGTCGCTGCCTGCGGCTCCGCAGATCGTGCTGTACGAGCCGAATGAGCTGCCTTCCGGCGGGACGCAGTGGGCTCTCGTGGTGGATCCAGCTCAGATCCCGGATCCACCTCGCGAACTCCTCCTCGCGGGGATCGAGTTCGGGCTCGTCGATGTATTCGAGCGCTACGGCCCGTCCGGTTGGCACTGGATCCTGTATCGCCGGGTGGGATGACGTCGGAGTTCATCGCCACACAGCGTCGGGTGATCGCACACGATCGAGGATGAGCACGGCGTCGCCGGCGACCAAGCGCCCGAGCTCCGCGGAGTTCGTCGTCAGTCGCATCTCGACGAGTGCGCGCCCGTCCAGTCGCACACTCCCGACTCCGACGAGTCCGGGGATCGGAGTGACGACGGTCGTCACGTCCGCGTCGGCCGAAGTCGAGCACTCGATGCTCGACGGCAGCTCGACTCCGCTCGGGAACTCGACGTGCACCTGGTACCAGCCGGCGGTTCGTGCATCGAGTGAGTAGGCGAGCTCCGCACGGCCCGCTTTCCGCGCGCGCAGATGACCGTTCTCTCGAGCGAACTCATCGAGCGCCGTTCGCGGCCGTGGCACGATTGTCGGCGCGATCGGCCTACGCACGGAAGATCGATAGGGTACGCGCGCGGCATCGGCGTACGGGCCGGCGAGGAGGGCGCGCGCCAAGCGCCCCTCGTCAGCGCGCAGTCCAGCGTAGTGAAAGAGCACTTCGCCGCCGTATCCGCGCTCTCGACCGTGTCGGATCATCTTCACGAGCTCATCCGGTTCGATGCGCCAATCGCCCGACTGGATCAGGATGCCCGGTGCGAAGACCACACGCTGGCGTTCGCGCACGAGGGCGAACTGCTCGTCGGCGAGCTTCGCGTAGTTGACGAACTCGCGGCGATAGCACTGCGGATGGAACAGATCCACGAGCCCGCGGTCGACCCACGTGCGCGTGTCCTGGAGGTACTCCTCGAGGCCAAAGCGGAATGGACTCGGGCTCGACGAGAACAGCATGCCTTCGCGGACTTCGCGGACATCGGCGACCAACCGAGCGAGGAATTCGGTGAGTATTCCCGCACGCCAAGCGATCCACTTCGGATCCTCCGGAGTGGGGGGGGAGAGCCGCATCTCCTTCCGCCACAGCGCTGAGGTCGCCGTGTCGTAGCCCGCGATCGATGGCTGTGCCGGCAACCTATCGTCGCCTTGGACGCCGTCGACGTCGTAGTTGCGCGCGACCTCGAGCATCAGGCCGGCGACGAAACTCTGGACGGCCGGATCGAACGCGTTCATCCACGAAAAGGCCTGCCGGGTAGCCACACGTCCCTCGCGGTCTCGCGCGGCCCATTCGGGCTTCTTCGCGAGGATCGTCGTCGGCGCGGCGGCGTTCGACGCGGCGAACCCGTACTCGAACCAAGGCATCACCTCGATGCCGCGGCGGTGCGCCTCGACGAGCATCTCGGCGAGCGGATCCCGGCCCGCGAACTGCGGATCTTGGCGCACACCGAAAGTTCGCTCGAGCAAGGCGCTCGGGTGCAGCGTGACCCCGCGGTACCAAACGTCGGGGAAAACGACGTTCACATGGTGACGCGCCAGGAACTCCATCGCATCCGCGATCGACGCCCGACTCTCGAAGACATCCGTGTCCGCCGCCGCGATCCACACCCCGCGTAGCTCGCGCGGCTCCCCGGCTCGAACGGGCTGGCCGAGTGCGACCAACACCGCGCCGAGCCCGAGGATCATCCGTCCCATGGAACCGACCGGCGTGCTCATCGTCGTCGCGGCATTGGACGGCAACCGAGACCTTGTGGGAAGCGAGCAGTTCCGCATCTGCCGGGAGGCGTTGGAACCACTCCGCGCAGGGAGACCACGGTCTGCGGGCGACGCTTCGGCTGCGGGTGGGATCGGCGTCGCATCTGTGCCGAATCGAACCTCGATCGGCCGCGTCTTGAATCGGCACAGATGACGCGGCGCCGTGCGAAGCGCTCTCAGCGAGTGGGGAACTCGGCCTCGTAGTCCTTGATCGCCGCCAGGATCACGCGTTCCGCGTGGGTGCGCCCGTACGCCGCGCCCAAGGACACCGGATTCTCCTGCCCCGGCCGCGCCTTGTAGTACTGGAGGTAGTGCACGAGCCGGCGCAGGATCACCTCGGGCACGTCCACGATGTCGTTGACGTCGGCGTAGAGCTCGTCGCTCGCCAGGACCGCCACGATCTTGTCGTCCGCGAGACCGGCGTCGCGCATGGGAATGCCGCCGATCACGCGTGCTTCGAGGATGATGTCAGGCCTCGAGATCGCGCGTTCCGTCAGCACACAGACGTCGAGCGGATCGCGATCGCCGCCGTTCGTGCCGGGCATGAGCGCACCGACGCGCGTGCCGCAGTAGGTACGGGGCACGAAGCCGTACGGCATCGGCGGAAGGGACGACGAACCTTGCGGCCTGTCGACTTTGAGATAGCCGCTGCGCTTGTCGATCTCGTACTTCACGCCGTCGAACGGCGTGATCTCGATGAACGCGTGGATGCGGCGTGGGACGTTGGGCCCCGCGTCGAGGCCGTGCCAGGGATGCGGACGCCAGGCGAAATGCTCGTGGTTCATCGCCCGCGAGACTAGCGCGCCGTGATCGCGAATCATCCCGGAGCTCTGGATGCCGGCCGCTCCCCGAGCCCGATCAGGCCGTGGCGCCGCCATCCTGCCGTCAAGAGCCAGCTTGTGGCGCGCACGATCGGGCTCGATCCCCGCGGCTCACGATCGAGCCAACCGTCGAACCAGAGTCCCGATGAATGCGCGTCGACGCCCAGGATGCGGGCACCGTGCTTCTTCGCGTTGTGCAGCACGTAGACGAGTGCGTTTCGAGTCTCGCGTGGCGTCTTCAGGATCCGCGCGTGATAGCGGTCGGCGAACACCTTTCCGCGTCGGCCCCAGGAACGGTTGAGGGCCTTGGCTACGCGCACGAGCAAGCCCTGCATGCCGCGCGCGAGCGATCTGGCGTCGTCGGCTTCGGCAATCGCGTGCAGGTGGTTCGTCTGGATCGAGAACTCGATCAGCCTGAACCCGAAACGATCGGCACCTTCCGACAGTTTTCGGCGGAGCAGAGCGAGTGCGGCCTCGCTGCGGAGGTTCGGCACACCTGGAACCAAGCGCGTCGTGACGAGGATGGGATCGCGTTCGGTGAGGCGCGGACGCGTCGCGTGCGTGACGAGTGGACGGGGGCCGTCCGGCTTGCGACCTGCACCGGGTCGTGCTCCGCCTCGGCCACGGGGGCCGGGGATGTCTCCAGTCGAGGTCCTCTCGCTCGCGCGGATTGTCGGGATGGGCATCGGGGTCGATCTCCATCCACGCGACGGTCGGTGGACCACGAAGTCGCGGCCAACTTGCGATTTTCTTCGAGCCCGCGACTGTTCCGGGCCGCACGCGCCAAACCAACGCTGTTTCGATTCGGCACAGATGCCCCCTGACTCGGACGCACCCTTGCGAGTGCTAGGTCACCTGGAATCCAGAGACTGATCTCGCTCTGCGAGATCAGAGCGTCCGTCCAACCGCCTCGACGACCGGTCGCAGCCGAGCCAAGAGTTCCGCCACATCCTCCGCGTTCAAGGCTTGCTCCTTGTCGCACAGCGCCTCGGCCGGGTTCGGATGGCATTCGACGATCAATCCGTCGGCGCCGGCGGCAGCGGCGGCGAGCGAGAGTGGGATCACGAGGTCGCGGCGGCCGGCCGCGTGCGAGGGGTCGGCCAGGACGGGCAAGTGTGTGCGAGCTTTCAAGACGGGGATGGCTGACACGTCGAACGTGTTGCGCGTGGCGGTCTCGAACGTGCGGATGCCGCGTTCGCACAGGATGACGCGTTGATTGCCGCCGGCGAGTACGTACTCGGAGGCGAGCAGCAGTTCTTCGATCGTGGCACTCATCCCGCGCTTCAGGAGCACCGGGCGTCGCGC
>JAYTBY010000270.1:0-4126 GCA_043736755.1 Planctomycetota bacterium
GGCGGCTCTGGGTCGAGGGTCAGCCGAAGTGGAAGGCGCTGTGGGATGCGAAGGCGAAGTTGCGCGCGGCCAAGGACGAGCGCGGCAATCCGAAGTACACGACGCGTGATTGGGCCGCGTGGGTGCTGACCGGCGATCCGGACTGAAGTCCGCTGGTTCCGGCCTCGGCACGATCCGCGTTCGCCCGGAGACCGTCCGACGTCAGCGAAGTCCGGGTGGCGATTTCGCGCTCGAGAACTCGACACTCGGCGCGACACATCCCACGCGGTGGCCGCACGTGTGGCGGCCACGTCCACTCTCGAGACCTCCTCGAAGCAAAGCGCATCGCGCGTATGTCGGCCGGGGGAGGACGAAGCGATGGTGTCGGAGTCCTTCCAGGAACCGTACGATCGAGTCCACGATGGAACGCGATGCTCACAAGGCGCGCTCGTTCGCCGAGGCGGCTCGGTGGGACTTGCAGCAACAGTGGTCGTTGACACCCGAACAGCGACTGGAGATCGCGAAGGTGCTGCGCGATCGTGCGTTCGGTGCCGACGCGCCCGACGTGCGCGAGGCCGAGCGCGCCAAGTGAAGGCCGAGCTTTTCTCGAGGGACGCCCAGGAGTTCCTGCGCGTTCTCGCCAAGCACGATGTCCGCTACGTCGTGATCGGCGGCATCGCCGTGATCTACCACGGGTATGCACGACTGACCGGGGACATCGACTTCCTGTTCGATCGATCGCCCGCGAACGTGCCGCGACTCTGGGCTGCGTTACTCGAGTTCTGGGGTGGCACCGTGCCCGCTCTTTCGAGCGCGGATGAACTCCTCGACCCGAACATCGTCGTGCAGTTCGGGCGCCCGCCGAATCGCATCGATCTCATCGCCGATCTCGGCCCCGTGAAATTCGAGGAAGCGTGGGACAAGCGCGTTGCGGAGCGCATCACTCTGGACGGCCTGACCGTTCCGGTCTGGATCCTCGGTCTGAGCGAGTTGCGCCGATCCAAGGTCGAGGCGGGTCGACCCAAGGACCTGGACGACCTCGAGCACTTGCCCGGCTGATCCATCGCGACGGTCGGGGGCGCGATGCCGCACGAGAGTCGTGCTCGCGCCCCCCCCCGCCCCGACTCTCTCGAAGGTGTCGCCCCCGAACCCCGCACCGTACGCTCTCCGCCCTCATGCGCGCTGCGACGTCCCTCGGCCTCCTCCTCCTCGCCTCCGCGTGCAGCTCCACGCCCGGTTGGGAACCGATTCCGAAACCGTGGACGCGCGAGGTGGTCGACGTGCAGCGTCGCGTGCGCGTCGTGCCCCTGGACGGCGTCGCGTTCGAGGTCGAGCGTCCGCAGTACGAGCCCGACGGTCGCCCCGTCCTCGCGTGGCGCGGCACCGGTCCGGATGATCGTTTCCCGACTAGGTCGGTCCCGCTCGAACAAGTCACCGATCTCTTGAGCATCACTGCCAGCGAACCGACCGTCGGAGGACTGCGCGTCGCGCAAGCAGGTCTCGTCACCGTCGGGGTGATCCTGTGGGGCCTGCTCCTCGTGGCGATCTTCGTCTGATGCTCGCGACGCTCGCATCCGTGCCACTCGAAGATTCCGCGACCGATTGGGGCGTGGTCGGGTTGGTCCTGCTCCTCGCGGGCACGTTCCTCCTCGGGCACGCGTTGTTCCCGAGATCTCCGCGCGAACTCGTCGCCGAGCGTTTCGGCTCGCACGGCGCGCCGCTCGTCGCGATCCGCGAGCACATCTTCCATCGGCTCCAAGTCGGCATCGGCTTCGCGTACTTGCTCGGCGGCCTAGGTCTCGAACTTCTCGGGGCCATGCGACCGCCCAGTGCGCCGCCGTCCTTCCCGGTCTTCTGGATCGCGCTCGTGGCACTCGGCACGGTCGTCCTGCTCGCGATCGGTTGGTTGTGGACCTCGCGCGCGTTCCGTCGCTACGTGCGCGAGCGTCTCGCGCAATCGCCGGGCGAGCTCGAAGCGGATCCCGCGCTCGTCAAGGAAGTCGGCGAACTCTTCGGTGTCGAATCGACGCCCGACGATTCCATCGCGTCGTACGCCGAGCGCGTGCGGCGTGCGACGGGTCTCGCCCCGCTTCTGCGCACGGGACCGCGCGAGACGACTGCACGGCGCGTTGCACCGGAGTCGGAGTCCTCTCGATGAGCGTCAGCGTCGAAATCGCGATCCTCATCGGGCTCATCCTCACGAACGGGCTGTTTTCGGGCGCTGAGATCGCGCTCGTGTCCGTGCGACCGACACGCTTGGCCGAGCTCGCTGAAGCCGGCAGTCGAGCCGCTGCGGCCGCGTTGCGCTTGAAGCGCGATCCCGAACGATTACTCGCGACCGTGCAAGTCGCGATCAGCCTCGTTTCCGCGGGCGCGGGCGCTTTCGGCGGCGCGGCGTTCGCATCCGATCTCGCGCCGCTCGTCGCGCAGTACGAGCCGCTGGCCGAAGCTTCGGCCGAGATCGCGCTGTTCATCGTCGTCGCGGTCGTCGCGTACCTCTCGCTGGTCCTCGGCGAGCTCGTCCCGAAGTCGCTCGCGCTGCGCGGTGCCGAGAACTATGCGCTGGTTGCCGCGCGACCGATCGAGTGGCTCGCGTTGCTCGCACGACCGGCCGTGTGGTTCCTGATGAAGTCGTCGAACACCGTGTTGCGCCTCTTCGGCGATCACACGACGTTCATCGAGGGGCGCATCTCGCGCGAGGAACTCATCGCGATCGTGGACGAAGCGTCCGAGCGCGGTGGCGTCGATCCCGAAGCGGGCGAGATCGCGTCGCGTGCACTCGACCTGTCGGAGCTCACGGCGCACGACGTCATGGTCCACCGCCGTTACGTCGTGGCACTCCCGGAGAACGCCGACGCCGCGAAGTTGCGCACGGCGCTGCTCGTCGAAGGTCACCGACGCGTGCCGATCTACGGCGAGAGCATCGACGACGTGAAGGGCTACGTTTCGTGGCGCGACGTGCTCGAACGCTTGTGGGACGGCCGTCCGATCGACGTGCCTTCGATCGTGCGTCCGTGCTGGCACGTGCCGGATTCGACGAGCGCGATGGACCTCTTGCGCGAGATGCAGAAGCGTCGCTTGCACATGGCGGTCGTCGTGGACGAACACGGTGGGACTGCAGGCATCGTGACGCTCGAGGATCTGCTCGAGGAACTCGTGGGCGAGATCGAGAGCGAGCACGAGACCGGCGACGATTGGCTCGTGCGCGAACCGGACGGCGCGAGCCTCGTGCAGGGCACGGCCTCGATTCGCGACGTGAATCGCGCGCTCGAGATCGAACTCCACGAGCCCGACGACGTGACGACGGTCAGCGGCCTCGTCGTGCGGCTCGCGGGTGGGCGTTTGCCAAGGAAGGGCGAGATCGTGCGCTCCGGCGGCGCCTCGATCGAAGCGGTCGAGGTTTCGAACCGCCGCGTGCGCTCCGTACGGATCCGGCAAGAACCGAGTTGAGCCGCGACCGAGAGCCGCGCCGTTCGTCGCGCGTGCATGGAGACGACGTCGACGCTGAATTCCTTCGCTGCGACACTGGCCGACGCTCTGTGGCCCGCGCGCTGTCCGTTGTGCAGCGCGAGCGATCCGGGCGACGGGCTCGGCTGCGCGGATCACCGTTTCGAGACGGGGTTGCCCGGCTCGCGCTGTGGTCGCTGCGCCGCCGCGGTCGCGGCGATGTTGGCGGATGGCGAGCGCTGTCCGGATTGTCGCGCACGAGGTCCGGGATTCGCGCGCGTCGCGGCGCTGGGCGCGTATCGAAGTGCCGCGAACGCCGAGTGGTTGTTGGCGCTGAAGTACGGCGGTCGCGGCGATCTCGCGCAGACGCTCGGCGTGCTGCTCGCGGCGCGGCTCGCGCTGGAACCGGTCGAGGCCGATGCGGTGCCGCGCATCCTCGTCCCGGTCCCGCTGCACCTCGCGCGGCGGATCGAGCGCGGCTACGACCAATCCGCACTGCTCGCCGAAGCCTGCGCCGCCGAGGCTGGAATCCCCGCGATTCACGCGTTACGCCGCACGCGCGCGACGACGGTGCAAGGCGCGCTCGGCACATCGAGTCGCGCCGCGAACGTGCGCGGAGCGTTCGCACCTTCGTTCCGCGCGCGCCTCCACGCGCAACGCATCGCCGGCGCCGACGCGTGGCTCGTCGACGACGTCTTGA
>JAYTBY010000271.1:0-9144 GCA_043736755.1 Planctomycetota bacterium
CGCGCCTAGCCAGGAAACCGCCTGCGAGCCGACTTGTGACGCGTACTTCGGGGACGGGACACTAGCATCCGCGGCCCATGCCGGCCATCGACGACACGCGCTCCAGGGGGCTCTACTTCGAGGAGTTTGTCGCCGGCCGGATCTGGACATCGTTGGAGCGCCTCGTCGCGCAGGACGACGTCGACCGGTTCGCCGCACTCACCGGCGACGAGAATCCTGTCCACATCGATGCCGCGTTCGCGGCTCGGACGCCGTTCCGCAAGCGCATCGCCCACGGGCTTCTGATCGAGTCGCTGGTCTCGGGTTTGGCGTGGCAGCTCGGAATCTTCCACGGCACCATCGTCGCCTTGCGCGAGGTCTCCATGCGCTTCGAGGCGCCGGTGGCGCCCGGCGACACCATCCGGCTGGAACTCGAGGTCCTCGATCGCGACGCGGTGCCCGGACCGCGTCGTGGCGGCGTGCGCCTGGCCACCCGGGTCCAAAACCAAGGTGGCGAGGTCGTCCTCGACGGAGTCTGGTCCACGATCGTCCTGCGACAGCCGCCCACGATGCGAGCGACGGAAACCCCGATCTGACCGGTGAATTCCAGCCCGGGGGACGCCCGCGCTTGCAGTCCGGCGGCCTCTGCGCCGCCGCCAGCGTTCCGAGGGAGGCACATCCGCGACGTGTGGGTTCCCCGGGGGGAACGCCCACGAGTTGGTTCCGATGCGAGTCCCCCATCGAATCCCGTGTTGCGGGGCCTCCTGGCCTGGCTAGGATGAGCCGCGGAGGAGCCTACAGCGCGGCACGCGCCTTGCCTTAGCTCCGCTTCGGGTCCGCAAACGGGACGCCGTTCGCAACCCTCTGCCACCCGGATCCACACGGACTCCAGCAACCATGAAGAAGTTCCTCGTCCTCGGTGCTCTGCTCGTCGCGGGCAGCCTGACTCTCCAGGACATCTCGATTGGACACGGCGGTAGCTACCGCGGCCCCGGCGACACGGTCCCGCCCGGCGGCGGCGGTGGCGGCGGTGGCGGCGCCGGCCCCAGCGCGCCCGGGCCCTCCGGCCCGAGCACCGGCGGTCCCGCCGGTCCGAGCACGCCTGGCCCGGCCGGTCCGGGCGTCCCGACGGGTGGCGGCGGTGGTCGCCCCGCGGGGCCCAGCACGGGAGCCGTGGCCTCGGGTCCCGATCTCACCACGTGGGAGTTCTGGTGGGGCTTCAACAAGGACCAGTTCCTGAACCTCAAGGCACACATCCACTCCGGTGGCGTCAGCACGGGTGGTGATGACTTCTTCGGCGGCCTGGGTCAGACGGAGCAAGCCAAGAACACGCTCCGCCCCTCGGACGAGACGGTGCGATCGAAGGTCGTCCCGGCGCTCAAGGAGGCGCTCGAGAAGGAACGCAGCAACGACATCGTGACCGGCGCGCTGATCGCGCTGGGCAAGATCGGCGACGAGAAGAGCGAGGAGGGCAAGTCCGAGTTCGAACCGCTGATCTCCAAGTTCCTGGCGGATGCGAACCAAGAGATCGCGGAAACAGCCGCTGTTTCGCTGGGCATCCTGGCCAACGAGGCCTCGATCACGAAGCTCAAGGACCTCGCGCTCGACACGAACGCGGGTCGCAAGCTGGTCGGCGGCGGCACCGAGGTCAAGTACCGCACGCGCGCCTTCGCGACGTACGGTTTGGGCCTCATCGGCGCGCGCACGGGCAGGAACGAAGTCCGCCAAGAGATCGCGCGGATCCTGATCGACATCGTGAAGGGTCCCGATGCGAGCACCAAGGACGTCAAGGTCGCGGCCGTGATCGCGCTGGGCCTGACGCCGATCGACGTCGACCCGAGCGAGAACCCGGAAGGCGCGAGCAACGACTCGTCGCGCCAGGCGCAGATCAAGTTCCTGCGTCGCTTCTACCAGGATCAGCAGAACCACTACGTCCTGCGTGCTCACGCCCCCGCGGCGATGGCGCGCTTGCTCGTCGGAGCCCCGGCGGATCTGCGCGACGTCGTCGCCCAGAACCTACTCGAGGCACTCGACAAGAACTCGAAGGAGAAGGACGAAGTCCGGCAGAGCTGCGTGCTCGCGCTGGGTGTGATCGGCGACTCCGACGCGGACAAGGTCGACGGAGACATTCGCGCCGCGCTCAAGCGGATGTCCGACGAAGGCGATCAGCAGTCGAAGCACTTCACGACCATCGCCATGGCGCAAGTCGGCGGCCGTCCCGGTAAGGGCGCGGACAACGAAAAGGGCCAGAAGGAAGCACGTGAGTTCCTCCTGAACCAACTCCAAAAGGGCAAGAGTTCGATGAAGCCGTGGGCCGGTGTGGCTATCGGCGTCATGGAGAACGGTCTCGCGAAGAACGAGGTCCCGGCGACGTCGGCCTCGGGTACGGCCAAGGAAATTCTGCGCAAGTCGCTCATGGACGCCGTGTCGCCCGAACAAGTCGGTGCGTTCTCGATCGGTCTGGGCATCGCGGGCGACGTCGAGGGCAAGAAGTTGCTCGCCGAGAAGCTCACGAAGACTTCGGAGCCGAATGCGCGTGGCTACATCACGATCGGTCTTGGCCTCATGGACGCCCGCGACTCGATCAAGGACATCCAGACGATCGTGAAGGACTCGAAGTACAAGCCCGACCTGCTCAAGTCCGCGGCCATCGGCCTCGGTCTCTTGGGTGACAAGGAGCTCGTGCCCGACCTCATCGTCATGCTCGGCGAAGCGAAGGGTCTGTCTTCGCAAGCCGCGATCGCCTCGGCGCTCGGGTTCATCGGCGACAGCCGCTCGATCGACCCGCTCGTCGCGATGATCAAGAAGAAAGACATCACCGATTCCGCGCGCGGCTTCGCCGCGGTGGCGCTCGGTATCGTGGCCGACAAGGAGCTCCTGCCCTGGAACTCCAAGATCTCCACGAACATCAACTACCGCGCGAACACGACGACGCTGACCGGCGACAACGGCACGGGCATCCTCGACATCCTCTGACCCGCACGCGGGCTTCGCGCGACGAGCGTGGAGCCCTAAGGCGTGAGAGAAGCATCGCGGCCCGCTCGGACTTCACTGGTCCGAGCGGGCCGCGGGGTCGTGTTCGGTGCTTCACTGGGGTCGATGCTTCACTGCGCGCGCCGTCCCCGTCCCGCTTCTCTGAGCTTGTGGAGCCAGCGCGTGCTGCCTCCACCCGGGGGCCTGTTTCGTCATCCGAGTCCCCGTGGTCGCGCGTGAAACACGTGACTCCGTGGCCAGCGCGGTCGAGTTTTTCACGAGTTCTGAGCCGGCCCCCGGGCACAGAACTGGCCGATGGCCGCCGGCGAAACTCAAGCGTCGCCCACAGGCTCACAAGTCACCAGTACGCATCCAGAACGAAGCGTGCGCGCGACTGCGTGACGTTCGGAGGTAGAGTCGATGTAGGCCTGGCCAGCCCGAATTCTGCATGACCACTCTCCTGCGCGGCATCGCTCTCGTCGTCGTCTTGGCGCTGATGGCAACATCGTTCACGGCGGAAGCCCGCGCCCACGGTGGCACGTATCGCGGCCCGGGGACCGGGCTCGGGCCGGGTGGTGCAGCTCCGAGTGTCCCGACCGGACCGGCTGCCGGAGTTCCAGGACCGGGGACCGCCGGTCCATCCACGGGCGGCGACGCGAGCGGGGACCTGACCGGGTGGCAGCTCTGGTGGGGCCTCAACCGTGAGCCGTACCTGGCGCTGCGCACGCAGCTCGCACAGGGCGGATCGGCAACACGCACGGGTTCGGACGGGTCCCCCACCGGTGCAGTTGGGCGACCCACGGACGCGCAGGTGCGCACTCGGATCGTGCCCGCGCTGCTGGCGGCACTGAAGAGCGAAAAGAACCCGGACGTCACGACGGCCGCGCTCTTGGCGTTGGCGAAGTGTGGTCAACGCCTCGAGCCTTCCGCACGCAGCGAAGCGTCGCTCGCGATCCGGAGTCGCCTCCGCGATGCAAACCAAGAGGTCGTGGAGACCGCGGCGATCGCACTCGGCATCCTGGCGCGCACGACGGATCTCTCGCTCCTTGGCGACTTGCTCGGCGACGGAAGCGCCGGCCGCGCCGCGATCGGACGCGAGTCGGTCTCCGTCCGCACGCGCGCGTTCGCTGCCTACGCACTCGGCATCGCGACGCAGCGCATCCGGAACGAGGACTCGCGGCGTTGGATCGCGCACCGGCTCGTCGTGGCCCTGCGCGAACCACAAGGTGCAGCGCGCGACGTCCACGTGGCGGTGCTCGTCGCATTGGGGCTCGTCGAACTGAGGGAAAGCGCCGCGCTCGTCGACGACGGCGAGGCGCGTCCGACTTCGTCGCCGCGAGGCCTCTATGACTTCGTGGCCGCGTGGTACGCCGACGTAAAGAACGACGAAGTCGTGCGCGCGTACGCCGCCGTCCCGATGGCACGGTTGGCCGAGCGTGCGGGCGGGACCTCGCGCGTCGCATGCCTCCTCGTACTGATACCGGCTCTCGAGACCGGATCGCGCGAGTCGGCTGTCGTCCGTCAGAGCGCGGTGCAAGCCATGGGTCTGGTGGCCGATGGCGACGGAGACCTCCACGACGTTCGGGCCCGAGGGTTGCTCGAGACCGCGTCGCGCGAAGGCGATCGACTCGCGCGACGCTTCGCGTCGATCGCGCTCGCACGCTGCTCGGCGCGGCCGGGGTCCGAAGGTCGCGACGCCTTGACCGCGGCACGGTCTCACTTGCTCGGTCTCCTGGCACGTGGCTCCACGCCGGAACGACCGTGGATCTCGCTCTCGATTGGTGTGGCCGAGCGTGCAGCCGCCGACGCCGGGCTCGCCACGCCGCCCGGCGTGCACGCCGCGCTCGAGAAGGCGATTCGCGATCACGCGGGGCCGACCGAGGCCGGAGCGCACATGCTCGGCCTCGCACTTTCAGGGGGTCCGGCCGCGAGTAGCATCCTTCTCGAGCGCGTCGCGACACTCGGTGACGACGAGACGCGCGCACACGCAGCGCTGGCGCTCGGGTTGTCGCGCACGCAGGCCGCGGTCGAGCCGCTGCGCCGCCTCGTCCTCGATTCGCGCTACAAACCACGCGTCCTGCGCGAAGCTGCGATCGCCCTCGGATTGCTCGGCGATCGCAGCCTGACGCCCGATCTCGCGGCGATGCTGGCGAACTCGCGCGGTCTCGCGGCGCTGTCGTCGGTGGCGACAGCGCTCGGATTCGTCGGCGACGAGCGCGCCGTCGAACCACTGCTCGCGATCGGTGAGGATCCCGGTCGGGATGCCTTGGCACGCGCCTTCGCGTTCGTGGCTCTCGGTTTGCTCGGCGATCCTGAGCCGTTGCCGTGGAACACCTCACTCGCGCTCGACGCGAACTGGTGGCTGCCCCCGGCGACGTTCTTCGAGCCGACTACGGGGACGGGCGTGCTCGATCTCTTGTGAAGGCGAGCGCCAGCACTGCGGCACAAACGCCGATCGTTCCCAGGATCGTGGTGACGCGCGCGCGAGTTGCCGCGCGATCGCGATCGGCCAGCACGCTCGCGAGAGTGTCGAGTTCGACTCGCAGGCGCGCGGCCGACGCCACAAGATCAGCGCCCGGGCCATCGTGACGCGCAGCGAGTGCATCCAAGGCCG
Source organism: Planctomycetota bacterium (assembly GCA_043736755.1). Classification (GTDB taxonomy): domain Bacteria; phylum Planctomycetota; class UBA1135; order UBA1135; genus JAEUHZ01. The sequence goes on from JAYTBY010000271.1 coordinate 5,567, forward strand.
TGCGCGCGCGCACGGCATCGCGCACGGTGAGCGCGGCGTACGCCTCCCGTTCCTCGAGCCACGCACTCGAATGGCCGGCGAGTCGAGCTGCAAGAGCTACACGCAAGGCACCGTCGAGGTCCCCGGCGTGGAGCCGTGTGTAGATCAGTGCCTCGGCACGGCGGGTGAGATCGGGTTCGGCCTCGGCGGCGACCAGCGCCTCTGCGAAGTGTCCTTCGCGCGCCAGAGAGATGGCGCGGTCGCGGTCGGGTGACACGACGAACGACGCACACGCGAGGATCAACGCGGGAATCATGGGCCGTTGCGTGCCGCTCGTTCGACCGATGCGCGCTGCAGCGACTCGATCGGGTTTCGATCGTCGGTCAACGGCGCACGATCCGGCACATAAAACCAACGCGAGCCACCGTCGAGCGCCATCGCCGAGGCCAAGCGCACCAGTGGGCCGCTCACGGGCACGAAATCCGCGCCGCGCGGGTCCGGTGGTTCGCTGTCGAGGCGCGCGAACAGTGCGATGTTGCGGGAGAACGGCACGCGCACGGCGAGCACGCGTTGCCCGAAACCGCGCGCCATCGTCGCCGCCAGCGCTTGCAGCACTGGATCCTCGAGACCGAACGCTCCGACGTTGACGGCCATCGTCCCATCCGTCGCGAGGCTCCGAGCCGCTTGCTGGAAGAACTCGACCGATGCCAACTGCGGCGGGATCTCCATCTGGTTCTGGTACGCGTCGAGCACCACGAGGTCGAAGCGACGCGGCACGAGGTGCAGCGCGGCTCGCCCATCGATTCCCGCGACGACAACACGATCCGCGCGTTCCGGTCCGGGAAGGTCCAGCCAACGACGGCCGAGCTCCACGACGCCCGGATCGATCTCGACGCCGGTCGTCTCGAGCTCCATATCGATCGGCAGCGCGCCTTCGATCACCCGCCACGCCGTTCCCGCGCCGAGTCCGAGGACGAGCACCCGCCAGGGCCCCGTGCGCGGCGACCACCAGGCCGGCAAGGCGAACGCGTTATAGTAGTGACCCTCGGGCAGGAGTCCGATCGTGGGCTGCCAGACAGACTGGAAGGAACCCAGACTCTCGTTGACCTCCAAGCGACGGAAGCGCGAATCCAAAACGCCCGACTCGACGACGCGCGCGGATTGGTAGCGCGTCTCGCGACGCTCGAGCAGGGTTTCACCGGCCTGAATCGTCGGTGGTTCGAGTCGCGCGAAGGCGAGGGCGCCGGCGACGAGTGCGCACGCGACCCCCGCCGGGGCGCGCGTGCCCGTGCGCAGGAGGAATCCGAGCCCGAGCAGCGCGAGCAAGACGCCAGCCCCGAGGTACGTCGCCGACAGTCCAGCGAGCGGGACGAACACGTAGGTCGTGCCGAAAGTCCCCGCGAGGCTGCCCACCGTCGACGCGGCGAGTACGCGTCCGGTCGCCGCGCCCGCGCTCGAATCCCCGCCTCGTTCGACGCATTCGGCGACGAGCGGTGCGATCGTGCCGAGGAGGAAGGCGCTGGGCGCGAAGAGCAGGAGTGCCGACGCGAAACTCCCCAGTGCGAGCGCGGGGCCGGCCTCCTCGAGCGTGAGGCCGTCGGGGAGGAAGAGTCGCGCGCACGGCCGGGCCAGCGCCGGCAACCAAGCACAGGTCGCGCCCGCGGCGACGAGTGCGAACCCGAGGAATCGGCGCGGCTCGCGGCTCGCGCTCGCACGCGCTCCGACCAAGTAGCCCAGCGAGAGTGCTCCGAGCACGACGCCGATGACGTTCGTCCACACGGCACTGCTCGTCCCGTACCAGGGCGCGAGCAGGCGCACCGCCGCCAGCTCCACCGTCATCGTCGCTGCCCCCGCGGCGAAGGCGACGAGGACGAGCGGCATCGAGGAACGTGCGGTAGCGAGCCCGGCACTCAAGTGACGTCGGTCACTTCGGCTTGGGCTTGGGCGGCAGGTCGAAATCCATGCTGGCCACATAGAACTTGCCCGGATCCGAGCGCGAGTTCAGCACGAGGTCCAGCGTGCGCTGCAGGCTGCGCGGAACCGTACGTTCGTACGCCGTGCCGTTGGCGATGACCTTCACCGGCTTGTCGAGATCGAGGAGCACGTCGTTGAAGTACACGACGAACTTCGGCACGCCCTCGCCGTCGACCGTGATCGTGTTCGTCGCGCGATCGACCTTGGCCTTCAGGTAGGGCGCCCCTTGCGCGTCGCTGGGGCGCACTTCGAGCCAGTAGGCACGGTTCGGAGCCGGCGAACCGACGTAGAGCACGACGTCGGTCGGATTCGACACGCGTGCGTGCGCCTGCATCCACGACCACACATCCGACTCCTTGCCTTCGGGAAGGAGAGTCGCGTTCTCGTAGCCGAGCGTCTTCAGCTTGTCGGCCAACTCGCCCGCTTTCGCGCCGGCTCCGGTGAAGATCGTCGGCAAGTTCTTGAGGTTCTCCGGCGTGACGGTGCCCACGTCTCCCGAACGACCGATCACGCCCGCGAAGCGATCGGGAAAGTTAGCGCCGTACGCGACCGCCAGTTCGACGCCTCGACCGCGACCGGCGAGGAAGACGCGATCGAAGTCGACGGCGTACTTGCGCGTCGCACTGCTCCACAGACGTCCGACGTTGCCCATCCCCGTTTCCTTCGACGGGTTGATGCCCTCGAGCAATGCGGCCGCGTCGGTCGGTGTCGGGACGGCGAGCAAGATCGCGTTGTCGCGAATCGTCGGATCGATCCAGTCCACGGTCAGGTGCTCGGCTGGCTTCTGGCCCATCTCGGGGACGCAGACGATCAGCGGGTAGGACTTCTTCGTGTCGTACTTCGCCGGCAGCCAGACGGCGTACGTGAACTTCGCCTTCGGATCCCAGTACCCGGGTTCGGTCAACGTGTCGACCTTGCCCTTCGCGACACTGCCCTTCTTCCCGTACTCGAAGGATGTCCACAGCACGCGCCCCATCTCACCGGGCAGGGACAGCGGGTCGCGCTTCAAACGCTTGGCGACCTTCTCGAGTTCCTTGCTGACTTCTTCGAGCGCCTTGTCGATCCCCGAGGATTCCCTGCGCGCCTCGATGTAGCCCGTGAGCTTCTTGCCGATGTTTTCGTAGTCGCTCGGTTTGAAGGCTTCCTCGCCCTGGGTCAGGACTGCAGGCTCGGCGAGCACGCCGGCTGCTCGCGGGGGCCCCGCGTGAACTCTCTCGATGGTCGTCGCGAGGAAGCAAGCCGTGAGGACGAGGAGTCGCGCAGGTTCGGTCATGGTCATTCGTAGCGACGAGAAGGGGCCAGGTTTCAGCGTACAGGAACAGCGGGCCCCGTTTCATGTCCCGGACTGGCTCGATACGGCGTGGGCTCGAGCATGGCCAGGGCCCACAGGGCTGAAATCTCGCCGCGAGACCCCGGCCCGTCGATCCAGCCCCGCAAAAGGACGCGCGCGCGGCGCGCTTCATGGCGATCGATCGAGAGGCGTGCGGTCAGGGCCGCCGCACTCGCATCACCCCCCGCGAGGGCTGCGCCCAATTCGGTACGGGCACCGATTTCATCCCCGCGTGCAAGCGCGACGCGGGCCAGTGCGAGCTGCAGATGTGACTCGTCCGCCGCATCGCTCGCGG
>JAYTBY010000272.1:0-4122 GCA_043736755.1 Planctomycetota bacterium
AGGGCGCGGACAGGGCGGCGGTCGCCATGGCGGTCGTTCCGGCGGCGAGACGTTCCTCGCGCAGTCTGAATGGAAGGGCACGGCGAAGCTCGCTGCACCCGGAGAGAAGAACGGCACGTCGTGCCTCGTCGTCGAACTGGAACTCGAAACCTCTGGCGAACGCGAGATGGAAGGCGGGTTCGGCATGCGCCCGGGACGAGCGCTCCTTCTGGCACTCGAGAACAAGCGCACATGGTCCGCGAAGCTCGAGGGCAAGCTCTGGTTCGACGTGAAGTCGAAGCGGCCGATGCTCCTCGAACTCGAAGGTTCGATCAACGAGGAGACGCGCATGGAATCGGAGCGCGACGGTTCGTCGATGAAGATGCACACGGTGCGCGAAGGCAAGATTGACTACCGCGTCGAGATCGAGGATGCACCGGCCGAGGCAGGCCAAGAAGCCAAGAAGGAGTGAGCGGCCGTGGGGGCATCGATTCCAAGCCCTCTCAGAGCTTGTGAAGTAATCACAAGCGACGCGCCGCGGAAGCGGCGCAACGAGGGTCTGAGAGGCTGTAGGATCGATTTCTTCACAGCCTCTCAGCACCTCTAGACGCCTCGCCTCGCGGCGCGAGCGCCGATCGCGTAGGTTCTGCACAGTTGCTCTGTCCGCGTCGAGCGGAGCCGACCGCAGCTTGGACTTGCTCCCCCGACCCTTTTCACCGAGATCCCACATGAACATCGATTTCAAGCACATCGCCATCCTTGCAAGCCTGGCTCTACCTCTCGCCGCTTGCTCGCAAGAGACCTCGAACGCGAGCAAGTCCATGACCGACACGGCGAAGGACATGGGCGGCAAGGTGGCCGACGCGACCAAGCAGTTCACCGCTCAGTTCGACGACATGAAGAAGATGGCCGACGGCAAGCTGTCGGGCGTCGACACGACGATCGCGGACCTGAAATCGAAGGCCGAAGCCAAGGGCGGCGATGTGAAGACCCAGATCGAAGGCCTCATCACGCAGCTCACCTCGAAGAAGGACGAGATCTCGAAGACGCTCTCCGGCTTCGACATGAAGAGCATCGACATGAAGTCCTTCGACGGCCTCAAGAAAAAGGTCGAGCCGATGCTCGCCGAACTGCAGAAGCTGCTCGAGAAGGCCAAGTCGATGTGATGTCCGCGCGCTGACCCCGCGCGCTGATGGCGGACGTCCGACCCGAACGGGGCGGGCGTCCGCTTCGCTGTCTACTCCGCCCAGAATCGTTGGAGGACTTCGAGCGCGTCGTCCGAGCCGCGATTGCCTCGCCACCGGAACGAATCGAGCAAAGTGTCGACCGCCGCGTCCTCGACCGGGTTACCGAGTTCCGCGCGGCGCAGGATCGGCCAGACTGTGCGCCACATCCTTCCGGCGAGCCGACCGGGAGGTTCGCGCTCGCCGGCAGCGGCGAGCGCGTTGATGGACAGCGCGACGCGAACTTCGGGATCCTCCTCGCGGCCGATCCGCTCGAGGAGTCGACGTAGCACGGCCTCCGAGCGCAGCTTCCAAAGGCCTTTCGCCGTAGCGATGCGCACACCACGATCGTCGTCATCCAGTCGCTTCAACCACTCGACCTCGGTTCCGGCGGTCAACGTGCGGCGCAAGCGGTCGCGCGCTTCGACTAGGCCCATGGTCCGACTTCGAGCAGCCCACTCCCGCCACTCGACGCGCCCGGTTTCGCGGTAGAGGTCGAAAACGATCGCCCAGCCGACGAAGTGGACGAGCACGTTCTCGCGCAGATCCGTGCCGTGTTCCGCGCGTACCGCGAGCAAGCGCGCGAGCTCGCGATCGTCCGGCGCCCGCTCGCGCAGTTCGCGCAACGGCCAACATGCGAGTCCGTCGATGACCCAGCGGTCACCGTCGAGGAATCCGTCGCCGAGCACGCACGCCAGCCCTTCCTCGAACCACAACGGCAACGTCGGATCGATCTCGGCGATACGCGCGTGAACGAGTTCGTGCACGGCCGTGCCCGGATCGGCACTGCTCGCATAGACGCCCGCCGCGGGACCGAACGGGCCTTCGCCACGCGTGTGATACGCGCGCACTCGTGCGCGACCGATGCCGGGAACTTCGTGCACGACTCCGACGCCTGAAGCACCGTCACCGTCCTCGAACGCATGGATGCGAACGGGTGACTCGAACGGACCGAAGACTCCCTCGACAGCAGTGAAAGCAGGATCGAACGCGCGTTGGAATGCGCCGACGTCGATGTCGCGTGGGTGCTCGGCGTGGAGGGACCATCCCGGAAAAGTCTCGACGTGGCTCCAGGAGGTGCAGCCTGAAGCGACAGCGATAGCCAGTGCAGCGCCGAATCGGATCCACGTAGATCTCGAGGACGGCATCACCCGAGTGTACGCACCGATCGCGGCCGCAGATCCGTCCAGATTCGGCCTTGTCCCTGCTAACATCCCCCGAACCCACGGGACACAACATGGCCACCTTCCGCACCGAACTCGACGCCCCGAACAACATCGTCCTCGTCATGGTCACCGAGGACGACGGCAGCGAGCACGACTACCAATTCGACTTCGACCCGCGCTCGGGGCGCTTCGAGTTCAGCGAGCGCGATCTCCTCGAGCGCGACTTTGGTCCCGACTTCGTCGACGACATCGAGGTCAAGGTCCGCTTCACGATCCAGAAAGCGTTGGCGGCCAAGAAGCCCCTGTGAAGCGCGTCTTCCTGATCGTCCTCGATTCGCTCGGCGTCGGCGCGATGCCGGATGCGGAGGAGTTCGGCGACGTCGGGGCGCACACGCTGGATCACCTCGTTGCGGCTGCCGGTGGGTTGGATGCGCCGCGGCTCGTCGAACTGGGACTCGGCTCCATCGACGGTGTAACTTCGTTGCGTGCACCGAAGTCGCCGAAGGGAGCTTTCGGTCGTGCGCGCGAAGCTTCGCCGGGCAAAGACACGTCGACGGGGCATTGGGAGATGATGGGGTGTCCGCTCGAGCAGGCTTTCCCGGTCTTTCCCGACGGATTTCCCCCTGAGATCATCGAGCCGTTCGTCGCGCGCGCGAAGGTGCCGGGCGTGCTCTGGAATCGCGCGGCGTCGGGAACCGAGATCATCGAGCGCTTCGCGGCCGAGCACCTCGCGACGAAGAAGCCGATCGTCTACACGAGCGCGGACTCGGTGTTCCAGATCGCCGCGCACGAGGCGCACTTCGGCCTCGAGCGCCTCTACGAATGCTGCCTGATCGCGCGCGACATCCTCGACCCGTACGGCGTCGGCCGCGTGATCGCGCGGCCGTTCGTGGGGGAGCCGGGTTCGTATCTGCGCACGTACAACCGTCGCGACTACTCGATGCCGCCGCCGCGCGACACGGTGCTCGATCGCTTGAAATTGAGCGGATGTCCGGTCATCGGAGTCGGCAAGATCGAGGACATCTTCGCTGGGCGCGGGGTCACGGAATCCGTGCACACCGAGGGCAACCTGGACGGGATGCGCGCGACGACCGAGCTCGCGACGAAGCTCGAGCGCGGGCTCGTGTTCGTGAACCTCGTCGACTTCGACATGCTCTACGGACATCGACGCGATGCGCGCGGTTATCGCCGCGCGATCGAGCAGTTCGACGTGGGGCTGCGCGAGCTCGAAACGAAGCTCGGTCCCGAGGATCTCGTGCTGATGACCGCGGATCACGGCAACGACCCGACCAAGCACGAGACGACGGATCACACGCGCGAGTACGTGCCGATCGTCGCTGCCGGCAAGCGCGTGCGCGCCGGCGTGAACCTCGGCACACGCGAGTCCTTCGCGGACATCGGCGCGACGGTCGAGGAAGCGCTGGGGCTCGTGCCCGCTGGTCCGGGGCGATCGTTCCTGAGCGAGATGATCTCGGTCTAGCGACTCTCCGGCCGCACCGTGCAACGCCCTCCCACGCCGCAAACATGAGCTCGCCCTCGACCCCCCGAACCCCGCGATCGCGCGGAGTTTCACGACCTCAGACGCACACCGAGGCGCGCTCCGCGCTGATCGGTGCCGCGATCGCGATGTTCGTGCTCGCCGTGATTCTCTGCGGGCTGGCCTATGCAGCTCGAGGAGCGTCGTTGCGCGTAGCCATCGCCGCTTGCGCCGCGATTCTCGTCGCGTCGGGCATCGGTCTGTTGCGATCCATGGA
>JAYTBY010000273.1:0-1855 GCA_043736755.1 Planctomycetota bacterium
GACGATCGAGATGCCGGCATTCGCTCCGGTGCGCACGACGTAGATCGCGTCCGGTGCGACCGGTGCATTCAGGATGGGCGACTGCGCGGATGCGCACGGTAGGAGTGCGAGAAGGAGCGAGATGCGGGATGTCATGGGGATTCCGATGGCTCGGCGAGGGGTGCGAGCCTGAGAAGAGGCGAGTGCGGGCCAGGGTCGCCATTCCAGCGAGCTTCGTGCCCATGGGCGTCGATTCGCAGCCGATTGTCCGACACCCAGCTGTTCCTGGCGACGCACGCGCTCGCTGCCCGTAACGTGTCGGGCGACATGACGATCCTCGCCTTGCTCCTCGCGTTCGCGCCCCAGGTCACCGACTTCGAGAAGGGCATGCGTGCCAAGGAGGACGAGACGCGACTCGCGACGATTGCGCTCCTTGCGAAGGAGTCGGATGCGAAGACCGAGAAGATGCTCCTCACGGCGCTGAAGGACGTCGATTGGGAAGTCGTCGAGCGTGCGATCGATGCGCTCGGTGAACGCACGGCGAAGGGCGCGACCGGTGAGCTCACGAAGCTTGCGCTCGAATCACCGCTGCGACTCCATCGCGCCGCCGCAGCGCGCGCGTTGGCGCGCATCGACGCGAAGGGTGCCGCGGCGGAGCTCGTCAAGAAAGCCGCGGGAGCGACGGAGACGACGGCGCTCGAAGCGCTCGCGATCGTCGTGCGCGGTGCGCCGCCCGAACTCGACCTGAAAGGTGTCGTGAAGATCGCGGAGAAGGGCAAGGAGAGTCCGACGCGTGCGCTTGCTCAGCGCGTTCTCGCGGCGCATCCGGGCCCCGAGCGCGCGGCGCGCATCACGAAAGTGCTCGAGTCCGACGCCATCCTCGCCGCGTGCGCGGTCCTCGACGAGATCGCTGCTCATCCGCTCGCCGGGGATCTCGAACTCGCAGCGAAGTTGCTCGAGCGCGACAAGCTGAACGACGTCGTCGAGCGACGCGGCATCGTCGCGGCACGTGTGTGCATCGGCGGACCGGATTCCGCGGAGACCACGTGGTCGCCGATCGTCCAGCGCTTGATCGCCGCGAAGTCCGGTCTCGTCGTCGCGCGCGGTGCTCGTCTCGTGCGTGAACTCTCGGGCTCGTACGGTCCGGCGACCGAGGGCGGAACGGGCGAATTGGTGCCGGATCCGCGCGCTTTCGAGATGTTGAAGCCGGCGCTCGAACACGCGGACGCGTCCGCGCGCGCTGCGGCCGCGAAGGCGCTCGCACGGCTCACGGTTCCCGCGGCGATCGAGTCCGCGCGCTCACTCGCCGTCGACGACAAGTCGGAAGCCGTGCGCTACCAAGCACTGGAGAGCTTGTGCCGACTCGCGCCGATCGCAGAAGGCAACAACGCGGCCGTGGTCGTGAAGATCCTCGAGACCGATGCCGACAAGACCGTCCGCATGCTGGCCGCGACGAAGCTCGGCGTGCGCAAGATGTCGACCGGCGTCGACGCGATGCAGAAGACGCTCACCGGCGAAAGTTGGAGCCTCGCGGTCGTCTCGGCCGTGTCGCTCGGTCGCACGCAGCTCCACGAGCCCGTGCAGACGCTCGTGGGCGTCGCGCGCACGCACGCGGATTGGAAACTGCGTGCCGCGGCGCTGATCGGTTTGTCGCAGGCCTACGACAAGGCGTCGATTCCGCCGGCGATCGCGGCGCTCGCCGACCCGGACCCCGCAGTCATCCATTGCGCGTGGTCGCTCTTGAAGACCGTCTCGGGCGAGTCGTTCCCCGCGAAACCAGAACCGTGGCAAGCGTGGTGGACCGCGAACGAACGCTCGCTGATCCTGGCTGACCCCGAAGCGGTCGCCGCGCGACGCAAACGCTTCGCGGATTCGG
>JAYTBY010000274.1:0-4114 GCA_043736755.1 Planctomycetota bacterium
AAACGATTGGAATGGCCGACGCGACACGTTTCGGCACGATCGCGCGGCCGGCACGACGGAGCTGTTCGTTCCCGGAAACGGCATCGTGCAGCCCCAACAAGACGTGTTCTCGGTGTCGATCACGGCTGCGGGCGATCGCTGTGCGTTCTCGTACGCCGGTGACGATCTCGCGGGCGCCGATCAGAACGGCGTGAACGACGTCCTCGTCGACGGCTGCACGACGGGTGCCACGTTTTGCTCGGGCGATGGCACGGCCGGCACTTGTCCGTGCGGCGCGGGCGATTGGCAGGCCGGGTGTCCGAACTCGCAGGGTGGTGGCGCGGTCCTCGACGGCGCCGGTCGACCGCGCACGAACGTCGACACGCTGGCGCTCGTCGTGCGCGGACTGCCCACGAACACGCTGGTCGTCTTCCTGCTCGGGTCCTCGAAGCAGAACGGTGGGCAGGGCACGCCGTTCGGCGATGGACTGCGCTGCGTCGGTGGGATCATCGTTCGACTCGCGACGCGTTCCGCGACGAACGGCATTGCGACGTGGGGATTCGGAGTCCCCGGTGCGCCGCTCTTGTCCTTGCAGAGCGGCGTGCCGCTCGGCGGCGATGTGCGCTACTACCAAGCGTGGTATCGCAACGCGGCTCCCTACTGCGCGACGGCGACGTACAACCTGACGAATGGTTTCGAAGTCTTCTGGCTTCCCTGACGCCGTGCGCGTGCGAGCACGGGGATGGTGACGCAGGCCGAGCGCGTGTTGCGCGACCATGGTGTCGCGTACACCGAGCACCCGTATCGCTACGCGGAGAAAGGCGGCACGGCCGTATCGGCGCGCGAGTTGGGCGTCGACGAACACACGGTCGTCAAGACGCTGATCATGGAGGATGACGAGCGCTCACCGATCATCGTGCTCATGCACGGTGATCGGCAGGTGAGCACGAAGAACCTCGCGCGTCAGATCGGGGCACGCAGCGTCCAACCGTGTGCACCCGAAGTCGCCGACAAGCACTCCGGATACCAAGTGGGTGGCACGAGCGCGTTCGGCACGAAGCGCCGGATGCCGGTCTACGTCGAGCGCACGATCCTGGATCTGCCGCGTGTCCATCTGAACGGCGGGCGACGCGGATTCCTGATCGCGCTCGATCCGCAGGAGATCGTGCGCGTGCTCGGTGCGACGCCGGTCGACGTGGCGACGGCGCCGTGAAGCGGGGAGAGCGGGCACCTGTGCCCGCGTCCTCCATCGAAGGTGCGCCTCGGGGAGCGTGGCGCGTCGCGCCGTGACGCCAGTTGCCGAGTTGCCTTCACGGGCCCTCCCAGCGTGGGAGGACATCGAGCCTACACGCTCACGGATACCGGTGGGCCACTTCCGCGGTGCGTCGCGTGTGATTTCTTCACGCGCTCTCTGTCGCCGCGATCCGTTGGGCACGCAGTGTTCACGCCGCCCCATCGAGTAGCGTGTGCCTCATGGACACGAAAGGCGCACGAGTTCTGATCACGGGTGGAGCGACGGGCATCGGTCGGGCGACAGCGGCGCTCTTGATCGAGCGCGGCGCGAAGGTCGCGATCTGCGGTCGGACCGAGGCACGCGTCCGCGAGACGGCGCTCGCGATCGGCGCGGTCCCGTTCCGCTGCGACGTGTCGCGCGAGGACGAAGTCGAGCGGCTCGTCGAAGGCGCCGCGCAGAGCCTGGGCGGCCTCGACGTCCTCGTGAACAATGCCGGGTTCGGCACGTTCGCTCCGTTGATCGAAGCGAGCGCTGACGACTTCCGCCGCACGTTCGAGACCAACACGCTCGGCGCGTTCCTGGTCGGCCGCACCTGCGCACGTCGATTCGTGGCCGCGAAGCGCGGATCGATCGTCAACATTGGTTCGACAGCCGCGCGGCGCGGAATCGCCGGCGGATCGGCGTACTGCGCATCCAAGTTCGCACTGACCGCGCTGACCGAGTGTTGGCGCGCCGAGCTGCGCACTTCGAACGTGCGCGTCATGCAGGTCGACCCGAGCGAAGTCCAGAACGACTTCGGCGTGCACGCCGGTCGCGCGGCGCAGAAGGACCTGAACCCGAACAAGCTGACGAGCGCGGACATCGCGCGCGCGATCGTCGGCCTACTCGAACTCGACGATCGCGCGTTCAGTCCGGGGCTCGAGGTCTGGGCGACGAATCCGCGTTGAGGTGCACGGCCGGCACTTCAGTTGCCGGCACCCGAGTCGATCCAGAACCGAATCCGAGTGCGGTCGAGATCGGTCAGTGTGCCCAAGCCATTCGCACCCATCTGGCTCCCGCACGTCGTCGCGACGATGCGCTTGTAGAGCTGGCTGTTCGTCGAAGAATCGGCCTGGACGCGGCGCCCGTTCGGCGCGCAGGTCGTGACGGGCACCACCTCCGTCTTGAGATCGTTGCGCGCGTTCGTGACGGTGCCGAGATCCAAGTTGCCATTCGCCGCCTGCGTGGCGGTGCTATGGCAACCGACGCATGTCGCGAAGGTACCGAACGTGGTGTAGAGGCGGTCGAACTCGAGGGTGAGGACGAGCGTTGCGACGCTGCTGTCCGTGAAGCCCGAAGTGCTCGAGGCTCGGCAGAGGTACTGATAGCCGTCGAACCCGGGCTCCGTTCCGCCGCCACTCCCCAAGATCGTCAACGTCGGGCTCGTGGCACCCACGATGTTGCTGAAGGAGCCGCTCGCGCTCGATCGACGCCGCCACTGGTAAGCGATGGTTCCCGGGCCCACGGCGGCAACCTGGAACGTCGCGTTCAGTGCGACAGCCACGGTCTGGTTGGTCGGATTCAGGGTGAACGTCGGCGGTCCGTTCACCGTGAGCGTCGCGAATCCGCTGTCGACCGTGCCGGCCGCATTCGTGACTCGGCACAGATAGCGATTGCCCGTTTGCGACGTGTTCGTCGGACTCAGCGCGAGCGTTGCGCTCGTCGCTCCGCTCACGTTGCTGAAGGTCGTCGGTAGAGCCGCAGTGGCGAAGCGCCACTGGTAGGACAGCGCGCCCCCAGTCGCTGCGACTTGGAACGTCGCACTCGCCGGCGCGGTCACCGTTTGGTTCGACGGGTTCTGTGTGATCGAAGGACTGAACACGACGGTCAAGAGACCGGCGGCGCTCGACACCGTAGCGACGGCGTTCGAGACGTCGCAGCGGTAGCGCTTGGCGTCGTCACCGGCCGCCGCGGTGAAGGCCAAGCTGCTCGAGTTGGCTCCCGAGATCGGAGTGAACGCGTCCCCGGCTGTCGGCAAGTCGACAAGCCATTGGTACATGAGGCTCAGGCCGCTGGCTTGGACCTGGAACGTCGCGGTTTGTCCCGCCTGGACCACCACGTTCGACGGATTCTGCGTGATCGACGGCGCGGTCACGACGGAGAGCACGGCCGCGGTGCTGGTGGCTTGATTCGCCAAGTTGAAGACGCGGCAAGTGAATTGCGCGTTGTGATCGAGATCCACGGTTGCCGCGATCGAGTACGTCGGCGAGTTCGGCGCACCTGAAATCGGCGAGCCGTTGCGGCGCCACTCGTACGTGAGTCCGCCGCCGGTCGCCGCGATCGTGAAGGAGGCTGGTTGCCCCACGTTCACTTGCAAGCTCACCGGGTTCAGCGTGATGACCGGTGCGGCCACCACGGTGAGCGAAGCCGCGTTGCTCGTCGGAGCTCCCGCGGAGTTCGTGACCGTGCAGCGATAGCGATTCCCACTGTCGACCGCCGCCGCCGTGAAGCCGTACGTCGCGGAAGTCGCGCCAGCGATCGCCGTGAAATTGTCGCCAGCAGTCGGAAGGTCTCGATACCACTGGTACGTCAGGTTCGGCCCCGTCGCCGTGACGGTGAACGTCACGCTGCTACCCGCCGCGACGATCCGATCCAGCGGCTGCACCGTGATGATCGGCGGCGTGATGACGGTCAGCGTCGCCGAGGTACTGAACGGATTCCCCGCCGGATTCGAGACGCGCACGCGGTACGTCGACGCGTTGTCCGCGGCCACGGTCGCCGGAGTCGTGTACATGGGCTCGCTCGGCGCGCCCGGGATCGCCACGCCGTTCTTCTGCCACTGGTAGGTCAGACCGACTCCCGTCGCGAGCACGAAGAACGTGGCCGTCTGTCCCACGTTCACCGTCTGGCTCGTGGGCTGCT
>JAYTBY010000275.1:0-4104 GCA_043736755.1 Planctomycetota bacterium
GGGCCGCCACCGAAGGGCCGATCGTCCACGCTGCGATGGCGATCGCGGGTGAAGTCGCGGAAGTCGATGCATTCGATCCCGATCTTGCCCTTCTCCCGCGCCACACGCAGGATGCCCTCCGAGGCGTAGGCCTCGACGGCTTCAGGGAACAAGGTCAGGATGGCAAAGAGCGTCAAGATGCTGGCTGCGTCCGGGCCGGTCCTGCCTACGGCAGATCCGATCGGGTCCATCGCGGAGCTTATCGCTCGTGCGAAAAGGCTCGAAAGCGTAGGAAGGGCCGCGGTTAGCGTCAACCTTGGAGGTCGGCGTCGGCTGACTTCCCGGGGCGACCTCACCCTTCGACCCGACCCACGGAGTGGATCGTGTTCACCGGACTGATCGAGGCCTGCGTGGCCCTACGACGCCTCGAGCGACGCGGGAGCGGCTTGCGGATCGCGGTCACGGCCCCGCCCGAGCCCTGGACCCCGCGCCTCGGGGCCAGCATCGCGGTGTCGGGCGTCTGCCTGACCCTCGTCGGCCGATCGGACCCACGCTCCGGGGCCTCGGCCACCCTCGACGATCCGCGCGCGGACCTCGACTTCGATCTTTCGGCCGAAACCTTGGCGCGGAGCTGGTTCGGCCGCGCGTCACCCGGTCGCAGTGTCAACCTGGAGCGCGCGCTCCTCGTCGGCGACCGACTCGACGGCCACCTCGTGGCCGGCCACGTGGATGGCGCGGGGCGGATCGTCGAGATCACCGACAGCGGTGACGGGGGCCGGCGCATCGGCTTCGAGGTCGGACCCGAACTGGCGATCTACCTCGTTCCGAAGGGCAGCGTCACCCTGGACGGCGTCAGCCTGACGGTGGTCGATCCGATCGGCGGCCGGTTCGACGTCGCGGTCATCCCGCAGACCCTCGCTTGGACCAGCTTGGGCGAGGCCCGAGTCGGTGACGAAGTCCACGTCGAGGGCGACCTCGTCGGGAAGTGGGTCCTGCGCGGGCTCGCCGCCGGACTCGACCTCAGAACGCGCTGAAGAAGACGCTCGTAAATGTCGTGATCGGTGCCGCCTCGCGGTACTCCTCGAGGCTGCGCGACACGATCTGCAGCGCGGTCTTCACCTGCTGGTAGATCTCTTCCTCCATGACGAGGCGCCCGAGGCTGCCCTGACCGCTGCGCACCGTGCTCGTGACGGAGGCCAGGTTGTCCATGAACGTCCGCAGGTCTTCGTAGACCTCGGGTCGCACGATGAGCGCGCCGATCGTGCCTTCGCCGCGCGCGATTCCGCCGATCGTGTCACGCACGTCCTGAGCGAGCGCTTCGTCGTTCACGAGCGTGCCGACGAGCCCGCGGCCCTCGTCGATCTTGCGCGCGATCGAGGCGACGGCCGTCGCAGCCGACGCGATCTCGGCGCCCAACGTCGTGTCCGACACGAGACGTCCCAACACGCCGTCACCCGCGCGCGCTTCCACGGCGAGTCGCGTCGCCTCGTCGAGCAGCCCCGAGAGCTTTTTCGCGGACGCGGCCAAGTCGGCGAACAGCGAATCGTCGGATAGGAGCAGCCCCACGGTGCCCTTCCCGGCGCGCGCATTGGCGGTGATCGCCTGGGCGTCCTCGAGCGTCTTCGCGGCGTAGCGCACGGCGACCTGCACTTGGTCGGCGAGTTCGGGGTCGCTGATCAGGCGGCCCAACATGCCCCGGCCTTCCTTCAGGTCGACCGTGACCTGCTCGATGTTCGCGAGGATCCGGCCGACGCTCGCTTCGCTGTCCTTCACGAGCCCCGTGACGCGGTCGAGCAGGCCACCCGACACGATGCCGTAGAGCTCTTCGCTCTTCGGAATCGGCGCTGCGCCGGCCGGACCCGGGTCGATCCACACGTTCTTTCCGCCGAGAAGCGTTGCATCGCGGATCTCGATCGTCGCGCCTCGGCGCAGCTCGAGCGGCTCGTAGAGCGACGCTGTCAGCACGATGCGCTTCTCCTCCGGCGCGCGCGGATCGAACGTCATCTTCTTGACGCGCCCCCAACGCATGCCGGCGACGAGCACCGGGTCGCCCTCGCGCAACCCGTTCGTTTCGCTGAAATACGCCGAGACTTCGGGCCGGTCCCTGAACGGCGTGAACTCCGTGAGGAAGAGCGTGTAGTACCCGAGGACCCCGAGAGTGACGAGGAAGAACAGGCCGAGGAGGACGGTGCGCTGGCTGGACATCGTGGGTTCGCTCTAGTCGGGATCCGACCCGAGAAACTGGACGAGACGCGGATGATCGGACGCGAAGAACTCGCGCGGTGGGAGCTGCAGGAGAAGTCGACCCTTCTCGAGGAAGACCACTTCGTCGGCGACGGTGCGAATGCAGCGCACGCGGTGCTCGACGAGCAGCGCGGTCACGTGCAAGCGCTCGTGCAGCTCGCGCAGCAGTTCGTTGATCGACTGCGAGATCTCGGGATCGAGTCCGGCGTTCGGCTCGTCGTAGAGCACGATCTCGGGGTCCGTGATCAACGCGCGCGCGAGTCCGACACGCTTCTTCATGCCGCCCGAGATCTGCGCCGGCATCTTCTCCCACGCGTCGGGGATGTGGACGAGCTCGAGCTTCTCCTGGACACGCTGCCGGATCTCCGCGTCGGACATGTCGGTGTTCTCGCGCAGGGGCAGCGCGACGTTTTCGCCCACGGAGAGCCAGTTGATCAGCGCGCCTTCTTGGAACAGGAAACCCATGCGCCGCCGCAGATCCATGAGCTCCCGCCGTTTCAGCTTCGCCATGTCGCGACCTTCGACCGCGACCACACCGGAGTCCGCGCGTATCAGGCCGATCACGTGGCGCAGGATGACGGATTTCCCGGTGCCCGACGGGCCCATGATCGCCAAGCACTTGCCGCGCGGGACGTCGAACGACAGGCCGTCGAGCACGGTTTGCGCGCCGAAGCTCTTCTTCACGTCGCGGAGCGAGATCACGGACTCCGCGGGCGTGCTCATGCTTGGTACAAGAGCCACGTGATGAAGTAGTTCGTGATGATGATCGCGATGATCGCATCGCGCACCGCGGACCGCGTCGCATGGCCGACGCCCAACGCTCCGCCGGTCGCGCGCAGGCCCGCGACGCAACCGATGATCGACACGATGATCCCGAACACGAACGCCTTGAGGAGCCCGCCGTAGACGTCTTTCGGGAGCGGCAGGATCTTGCCCGGGTCCGCGAGCGCCTCGACGGCGCTGTCGAGGTAGAGCTGGTAGGAGACGTTGAGCTGCGATTGCGCCACGAATCCACCGCCCACGATGCCGATCGTGTCGCACAGGATCGTGAGCAGCGGTGCCGCGATCGCGAGCGCCACGACGCGCGGCAGGACGAGAAGTTTGACGCGATCGACGGACAGGACCTCGAGTGCCGACAACTCGTCGCTGACCGACATCGTGCCGATCTCGGCCGCCATCGAACTGCCCGCGGTCGCCGCCAGGATCGTGGCCGTGATGAATGGCCCCATCTCGCGCGCCATCGACAACGAGACGATCGTGCCGATTTGGTCCTGCTGACCGATGCGCGCGAGCTCGATGCCCGTCTGCAGCGCGACGATCATCCCGATGAAGAGTCCCACGACGAGCACGACGTGCACGGTCTGCAACGCGCTCTGGTAGATGTGCTCCGCGACGAGCCGCGCGCGCGCCGGGACGTGGTGCAGGCGCACGACGACCGCGAAGAAGAGCTCGAGCTGATCTCCGAGGCTCCGCGCTATGGCGGTGACGGGCGTGAGGACGTTCATGGCGATTCCCCGCGTACCGTAGCGGGCGGAGGCGTCGGTTCCACCGCCGCTGCGCGATCCTCGTCACCGCGTTCCAACGGCCATCCCGGTCCGGGGAGGGCCGGAACCAGGAAGCGGAACGATCCGCCGGGTCCCGATCGCCAGCGCAAGAGGCCGAAGAGGAGCGACGTCTCGCGCCAATCGTCTTCGGGCAACTCACCCGCGCGCGTCGCCCACAAACCGCTGAACGCGCGGCGATCCTCGAGGTCGTCGCACTCGCGCCGGTAGAGGCCGAGCCAAGTGCGTTCGCGGATGACTTCGCGCCGCACCTCCTTCGTGTAGAGCTCCCAGATCCAGGCGTACATCGCGTCGATGTCCGGCGTGCGCCACAGCGGAT
>JAYTBY010000276.1:0-1847 GCA_043736755.1 Planctomycetota bacterium
GCGCGCCTCGCGTCGAACGGCAAGCCGCGCGTGCGTTTTGCCTACTTGATCTGGCGGAAGCCCTTCATGGCGGTGAACGGCGACACGTACGCGAGTGCTCTGCTCGAGCTCGCTGGTGGCGAGAACGTGTTCGCCGCGAAGCCGGAACGTTATCCCGAGATCTCGCCCGCGGATCTCGCGACTGCGTCGCCGGACGTCGTGCTCTTGTGCACCGAGCCCTTCCCATTCCATGAGCGGCACGCCGACGAGCTCGCGACCATCACAGGGATCGCGCGGCATCGATTCGAGATCGCCGACGGCGAGTACTTGTCCTGGCACGGCTCGCGCACGCCGGCGGGCATCGACTACGCCCTATCCCGCATCACCGCGGCCCGCGCCGCGATCAGCGCGGTCTGAAGCGCCACACGATGTCGCGCGTGTCGTCGAGGCCGCCGTCGTCGCTTCCGTCGGGACCGACGGACCACAGCGTCGTGATGCCGCTCTCCGTGAAGCCGACGCGGATAGGGCGACCGTCGTACGGGTCGCTCGTTTTCGCCAGGAATTCCAGCAGGGATTTCGCATCCGTCCTGAACGCGAGCAGTGCCGCGCGAGCGAGGAGGACGCGCGCTTCCAGGTCGTCGGCTGCGAGGAGCATGCCCTCGGAAAATCGGACGATGGTCGTCGCGATGGGGGCGAGTTTTTTCTCGATCGCACCGAACGACGGTTCCGGCCCACGCCGGTGAGCCGCGTCGCCCATGCGCGCGATCCGCTCACGCCACGAGCGCAGGAATGTCGCCTGGTCGAAGGAGAGAGTGAGAGCGGTCGGCAGTCCGCCCTTCGCGAGCCCAGACGGTTTCGCCCCCGTCCGCATCGTTTCGTACGCCCGGTTCCCGAACGCGCGCTCGCCGACACACGCCGCCGCGAGACGGGCACGCGGGCGAATGGACTCGAGTTCAGCCTCGAGCCAGCCGAGGTCCGTGTCACGCGGAAGTCGCGATAGCGCGAACTCGAGCATCTCGAGAAGCCGCGTGTCGGACTTGATCGTGGCGAAGGACGCGACCAGGAGCGGCACGCTTTCGAAGATGCGCGCAATGTCCCGCTGAGCTCGCAAGAGATCGGGCACGAGCTCGGGGTGGTCGTTCCAGGACGCGCGC
This sequence comes from Planctomycetota bacterium, assembly GCA_043736755.1. GTDB lineage: Bacteria > Planctomycetota > UBA1135 > UBA1135 > JAEUHZ01. The sequence continues at coordinate 1,134 of JAYTBY010000276.1, forward strand.
ACGACCTCGATCGCGAGAGCCTGGCCCAATTCGACAGCTTGGGGCACGGGCAGATTGGGGAAGACCGCACCCGTGCGGTCGAGGATCTCGTTCACGACGCGCGGCGAGACGGGGCCGTAGAGCTTCGCGCGCCGAGCGACGTCGACTCGAGGCGCCACGCCGAGCGCTAGGAGCGCCGCGGCTTCGCGGCCGCACTCTGGGATCTCGACGATGCCGTCACGCGCCGCGACCACGTCGATCACGCGCTGAACAGCGGCCGCGGCTCCCGAGCCCGCGCAAGTCTCGAGTCGCGCGAAAGCGTCGCGCACTTCCGCTCCGAGGTCGCCGCTCTCGGCGCGCTTCCTCCAACTCTCGAACGTGGTCGGGTTGGCGAGGTCCGCGAGCTCGAAACGGGCCGACGAACTCGCGAGCTCCACGAACCACGGCGTGGGTTCCGGCTGCGGATCCTTGGACTCCGCGAAATCGCTCGGAACGATCGGCTGCGACTCGGCCGCGAGTCGGGACAACTCGTCTGCTCGCATTTGCGCGCCCATCCAGCGCAGCGCGAGCGCGCCGAGCAGGATCGCGAGCAGGAAACTCGCGACGACGATGCCAATCAAGAACGGGCGGGCGGGGGACTTCATCGGCGCGGGACTATCCTCGCCGCGTGGCGTGGAGTCCACTCAGCGAAGGTGCCCGTCCGCACCCGCGAGTCGGCAGCTCCTCGTTCCGTGA
>JAYTBY010000277.1:0-20416 GCA_043736755.1 Planctomycetota bacterium
AGTTCGGGAACGAGCGGCCGCAGGAGCGCTTCGGCCTCGCGACCGGGGCGACCGCGCTCGAGCAACTCACGATTCGTGAACGAGTCGCGGTACTCCAGATCGCCACGCTCGCCGAGACCGCACACGAGCGCCGTAAACTCGAGACGCAGCGCGAGGACGTGCTCGCCGCGTTCGTTGGCTCTGCGCGCTTCGGCGCGCAGCCAAGCCACGCGATGCGCGCGTGACTCGATGCCGAGCGGTGCAGCGCCGCTCACGTCGTGCCGACTCCGCAAACGAACCGCGCGCACGACCGCCCACAGGACGAGTCCGGCGATCGCGAGGAGCACGATCCACACGATCACGGACGCGACCGTGCTCAGGGTGCTCGAGTCGAGGAACCCCTCGGGCAGGAGGGACTTCAGGAACTCGGCGATCCACGTGGTGATCCGCTCGAGCGCGGTCGTGCCACGACCGAACTCGCGGCCCGCCAGGATCTCGTCGATCGCGCGGCGCACTTCCTCCGGTTTCGCCGCGCCCGCCTGCGTCGAGGCGGGGTCGACCGTGGTCACGCCACGCCTCCGACCGCACGCGTCCCAGCGATGACGTCGAGACGGGCGGACAGGTCGAGCGCCTCACGACGAACGCGACAGTCGTAGTAGAAAGCAGCGGAAATCGAGGCTGCGACGGCCGTGGCCACCGCGAGGAACAGCGTCGCCGCGAACCACAGGATCACGGCGTAGAGCTCCGGCGTGATCGAGACATTTTCCAACGCGGCGTCGCGGATTTGGGTCGCCGCCGCCGCGCCGGCCACCCCGCTCAAGGGCAACACGAGCAGCGCGGAAACCACGGTGATCCCGAGCCAGCGCAGGAACGTGCCCTGCGTGAGCGCGAAACTGCGTCGCACGCTCTCCATCGGCGACAGCGATTCGAGGGCGGAGACCAGCGGTGCGAGCGAGAGCCGCCAGAGCACGAAGAAGTACGGGATCACGCACGCGACGAAACCGGCGATCGTGAGCAGCGTGACGAGCAGCGTGCAGAAGAAGAGCGGCACGAGTCGCGTGAACGCGACGCGCAAGGCTTCTCCCAGGGTGACGAATTCCCCGACGAATTGCCCGCGAACGAGGAGGCCGACCAAGACGGTGGCGACGATCTGGACCACCGCGCTCAAGATGGTCTGGAGGAACGCCGCACCCAATTGGATGAATGCGTCGGCGGCCATGTCACCGGTTTCGAAACGCGCGGCAATTTCCTCCGGCGGCGCGTAGGCCATGAGCCATGCGGGGCCAATCCAGAGAACGATGCACGCGCCGAGGCAGGGCAAGAACCGGGAGCGCAAAGCGTCGATGCCGATGTCGATCGTCGCGCCGACGCCGCGTGGTGCGAGGTCCTCCTCGGCGCCCGCTTCCAAGCGCTCGGTCGACCGGCGCTCGCGCCCAGTCCCCTCGAGCGGCGACGGTTCGTCGAGTCGGCGGAATCCGTCGTCGCGCTCGGTCACGCGCGAAAGCTAACCGCCCGCCGAGGCGCCGCGCTACAGGTTGCCCAAGCTGATCGCGTCCGTCGGGCAATTGCGTGCGCAAGCATGGTCGCGCGTGCACTCGTAATTCGACAGCTTGCGCACGGTCGCATGGCCGCCGCGCGCCCAAAAAGCGTCTGTTTCGCACACGGATTCGCATTGGCCGCAACCGATGCAGCGCTCGGGGTCGATGCGCACGGACACGAAGTCGCGCGGTGTGACCGGACACGCGAGGCCCTCGACGATGACCGGCTGCACGAGGTCGCGCGTCGCCGCGTGCGAGGTCAGGACCTTGATCGTCTCCTCCTCACCCGCGCGGATGACGTCGCCCAGCTTCTTGAAGTCGAAGCGGCTCGCTTCCGCGACCTTCGGTTGGATCAACGCGACGGTGTGATCGGCATGCATGTGCAGCATCTGCTCGACCAAGACTTCCTCGACGATCTCGAACGTGCGGTAGAGCGTCGACAGCAACCGATTCTTGTAGTCCGGCGCCTTGAACGTGCCCTTGACCGACAGATCGACCGCGATGACCAACTCGGCGCCGAGCGTCTTCGCGAAACGCAGCGGCAGCGAATCGACCATGCCGCCGTCCATGTAATTGTACCCACCGCGCTCGTACGGCTCGAAGATGCCGGGCAGCGCGCACGAGCTGTAGACCGCGTCGACGAGGCTGATGTCGTCCATGCCCGGCGTGCCCCAGAAGACCGTGCCGCCGGTCTCGAGACGTGTCGCGTTGCAGAAGAACGGCACCTGCATCTCGCCGAACTTCGTGGGCGGGAGGATGCGCCGCAGCGAGTTCTTGAACGTGTCGCCGTGGTAGACGCTCGTCGTACGCACGCCCTTCAAGAGCATCTTCACGAAGTTCAGTCGGAAGTAATCTTCCTTCTGAACCGCGGCGACGAGCGACTCGATGCGATCGATTGGGATTCCGCCGGCCGCCATCGCGCCGACCAAGGCGCCGATGCTCGTGCCGACGATCGCGTCCACTTGGATGCCGAGCGTGCGAATGGCGCGCAGCACGCCGATGTGCGCCATGCCGCGCATGCCGCCGCCGCCGAGGACGAGGACCGTGCGCGGGCGCTCGCGTCCTTTGAGGGAGAGCAGCGAGTGCGCGTTCGGGTGATTGACGGGGATCGGCATCGGGGGCGCGGGCTCGCCCTCGTTCATCGGCAAGAAGTCCGTGGAGGTGAAACGGAACGACCCGCCGAGCGCCGTTTTCGAGCGTCGACGGGCCGTTTCGGGAAACCAGCGACTCAGCGTGGTGCGTTCAGTCGCCCTAGGGACTCCTGGACGGCCGCGCGCACCTTCGCGTCGGGATCCTGGAGCATGCGGACGAGCCGGGGTAGGTGCTCGACGCCCTGCAAAGTCGCGAGGCCACGCGCAGCTTCGGCACGTTGGACTGCGTCCTTCGAATCGAGCATCGCGGCCAGCTCCGCGACAGCGGCGTCACGCTGCTTCGCGCCGGTCGAACGCTGCAGCCAACTCGCTTTCTGATCGAGGAACGCGCGGATTTCGGTGACGCCGTCGAGACAGGCCTTGCGCACTTCGGGCGTCGGCGCGAGTTCGGCGCCGCGCATGAGGATTTCAGCCGCGTCCTCGGACAAGTAGCCCGCGATCGCTCCGGCGGCCTTCACTCCGCTGTTCCGCGCCCAAGCGGGATCGTGCAAGTAGGCGCTGAGCCACTCGAGTCCCTGCGGCGGACGAGAACGCCCGAGAGCCTCGAGCGCCCAATCGCGCGTACTGCTGTCACCGAGGCCCGAACGAACAGGTTCCCAACGTCCCTGTTCCGCCTCCTGGTGCATCGCCCACTTACGAACAGACTGGCTCGCTGAGCCGGGAGTCTGGCGCAGTCTCTCGAGAAGCGGCTTCGACAGCGCCTGGGGTCCGCCACGCTGCTGGATCACCGTGTTTGCGAGCACCGCGATCACGAGATCCGGTAGGCCTGCGTCGCACACTCGTACGAGAACGCGGCTCAAAACGGCATCCCCCTCGCCCTCCCCCTGGCGACGGAGGTTGCCGATGGCGTTGAGTTCGATCGGGTCCTGAGCGTCTTGTCCGAACGGCGGCTTCGTCAGCGCGGTCACGAGGAAATCCTCGGCTCCGGCATCGAGCGCGATGAAGTTCCAAAGAATGAGGCGCCACGCGCGCGACATCGCGGGATCCGCGACGAACGCCGCGAGTCCGGCTTGGACGTCGGGCGTGCGCTCCGTCTCATCGAGCCGCTTGATGACTTGGTCGATGCTGGGCTTCTCGGAGTGCGCGCGCACGAGCAGAGCTCGAACCGCCTCCGTATCGAGGAACCGCAACGAGCCGGGCTCGCCGCGCTCGGACGAAAGCAAGCTCTGCCACATCGCCTGCGCCGCGATGTTTTGGTTCGGCGGCACGGCGAGGAACGCGCGCACGAGCTCACGCGTGTCGTCGGGTTCCACGATGAGGACTCTCAAGAGCGACCAGCGCAGCGCGTTCGAAGTAGCCACCGCGGGGCCCGGCACGAGGTAGGCGATGGCCAACGCGCGGAGTGCGGGACTCGCGGGTTCGCTCACGGGTTCGGTGACGATGCCTTGTTGCCGCTGGAAGATCCCGTAGCGCTCGAGCAGCACGAGCTCTGCTGCCTTGCGCACGCCTGCGTCCGAGTCGGCGAGCGCGCGTCCGAGGAACGGTGCCGCTGCAGCCGCGGCGCGCGGAAGGAGAAGCACGACCTTGCGTCGGACTTCGGCGTCGGGATCCTTCGACAGACGCTCGGCGATCTCGGGCGTCAGCCGGATCTCGGCACTCGAAGCGGCACTCAGGGCCGCAGTGCGCACGTCGGGATCTTCATCGGCGAGGAGACGTTCGAGCAGCGGCCGATCGCGATCGTCGAATGCGCGCTCGATCGTCGACTCCCGCCAGGACCAGTTGGGAAAGCTGTACTGGACCTTGTTCAACAGGCCGGGCTGGAGTCCGCTCGCGATCGCCGCACGAACGCGCGGATCGCGATCGCCGATCTTCGCGAGGAGCGATTCGCTGCGGGGCACGCGTGCGAGTTCGCTCGCCGCCGTGGCACGCACTTCCGGCGAGGTAACGTCGAGTAGCTGCGCCAAGAGCGGGTCGACGGAGCCGCGCTGTCCCGTTTCCGCGATCGATCGCGCGAGCGCACGTGTGAGGCTCGAATCGTCGGATCGTCCGACATCGAGGAGTGCGGCGCGCAACGGCTCATCGAGGGCATCGAACACCGCGAGTTGGTTCGCGAGAGGCAGCGCCTCGGCCGCCGCGACGGGGATCCGCAGCAACAGGGTCACGACCTCGCGCCACGTCGGGTCCGTCAGCGTTGGCGCGCGATCGCTCCACGCTTGCTCCGCGAAACGCCACACGGTGGACGCGCCCGAGAGCACCGCCGGCTTCGCGTTGGCCATGGCGCGCATCACGCGCTTCGCGACGAGGAATCCATGCCCGGGTTGGGACAAGAGGTCGCGACACACGACGCTCGCGCGCAGAGGTGCACAGCGGATCAGGTAGAAGAGCGGGTCTTCGTCGAGCGGCTTGAACGCGTCGGGGTCCGCGCGCACCTCGCGTTCGAGGGTTGGTGCGGCGGCGACGCCGAGCTCCTGCAGCACGCCCGTGTTCTTCGCACGCAAGGCGTCGAGCACGGCCGTGTCGATCTGATTCGAGTCGGGCGAGTCCCCTCGAGGCGTCGCGTTCGCACGCAGGCGTAAGCGCACGGAGCGCGGGTCGTTCGCAAGCGCGATGAGTTCGGTCGCGAGCGCGCCCTGCCGGCTCTGCTCGAGCATCGGAGTCACGAAGTCCGGTTCGCCCACCTTCGTCGGAATGCGTGTCGCGAGGTCGAGCGCTTCGAGCGCGACCTCCCCGCGTCCTGTGAAGGCTTCGGACTTCATCAGGGCCATCCACGTCCGGGCCAGGTCGTAGCGCGCTTCCGCCGACTTGCCGTCCACTTCGAAGAGGAGCTGCGCGCGCGCGATGTCGCGCCGCCAGGCGGCGGCGTCCTTTTTCACGATCGGCCTCGCGTCGGTTTGGCCGAGGCCCGTGAAGAAGTCGTCCCCCGCCGGCGGAACGGGTTTCGCCGGAGCTTGCGGCCCAAAGGCCAGCGCGAGTGCGATCAGGATCGTCGTCGGTTCCATGTTGTGTTCGTCTCCCTCGGGGACTCTCCCCCGGACCGCATTCGACGACGGGCGCGCGTTTCATCCGTCGCGATGGGGTCTCGCGCTCGTCAACGCGTCGTCAACGCTCGAAGCGATACCCCACGCCGTGCACGGTCACGATGTGCTGCGGATCCTCGGGGTCGAGCTCGATCTTCTTCCGGAGCTTCAAGACGTGCATGTCGACCGTTCGGGTCGTAGGGAACTCGTCGCGACCCCACGCGAGATCGAGCAGTTTTTCGCGCGGAAGCGTCGTGCCCACATGGCCGAGGAACGCACGCAGAAGCTCGAGTTCTTGCCGCGACAATCCCTGCCGGGCGCCGCCCTTCGTGACCGTGTACGCCGCGAAATCGACTTCGCACGCGCCGAACCGAGCCTTGCGTTCCTCGCGGTTGACGCCCGGCGCTTCGCCTTCGGATCGCCGCAACACGGCGCGCATCCGCAGTAGTAGCTCGCGCGTCGAGAACGGTTTCACGATGTAGTCGTCGGCGCCGTACTCGAAACCCTGCACGCGATCCCACTCCTCGCCGCGCGCCGACAGGATCATCACGGCGGACCCGAGTCGGTCCTCGCGAATCGCGCGCAACACCGAGAATCCGTCGCGTTTCGGCAGCATCAGATCGAGGAGCACGATCTCGGGGCCTTCGGCGAGCGCGAGCGCGAGTCCGGCTTCGCCGTCGGCGGCTTCGAGGACTTCGAAACCCTCCGCGCGCAACGCGTCGCACAACGCGAGCCTCAACGGGTCTTCGTCCTCGACCACGAGCACACGCGTCTTCGAGCTCATGGATCTCCTCCGTCCTCGAGCGGTACACGCAACGTGAAGCGTGCGCCGCGACCGTTCGGTCCGTCAGACAGCACGATGCTACCGCCGTGCGCATGCGCGATCCCACGCACGAGCGCGAGTCCGAGTCCCGTGCCGGCGACGCCGGGTTCCGCGAAGCGCGCGAACGGCTCGAATACCGCGGCTCGGCGCGCGGGCGGGATTCCGCGGCCGTCGTCCTCGACTTCGAGCACGAGTTCGCTGCCTTCGCCGCGAGCGCGCAACGTGATCCGCTTCGAGCCCGAGTGTCGCAGCGCGTTCTCGAGCAAGTTCCACAGCGCCCGCCGCAACGCTTCGCGGTCGAGCCACGCAGCTTCCGGCGCCGCGCCGAACTCGATCACGAGCTCGACGGCGTGCTGCGTCGCCCACGCACGCGCTTCGTCGGCCACGCTCGCGAGCCAAGCTCGCACGTCGACGGGTTCGCGTGCGACGGTGAGGCCGACACCGCGCTCGAGTCGCGAGAAGTCGAGCACGCCGTCGACGAGACGCCGCAAGCGCAACGCTTCGCGGCGGATCAACTCGTGGTAGCGCGACGTGGCCTCGGGCCCAGAAACGCGGCCCATTTCCAGGTTTTCCGCGAGTAAGAGGATCGAAGCGACCGGCGTGCGCAGCTCGTGCGACACGCCCGCGACGAACGCCGCGCGAGCCTCGGCCAAGTGACGCTCGCGCGCCAACGCCCGCGCCGCGACGACGCCCGCGACGGCGCACAGGACGGCGAGCGTCGCGAGGCCTGCCGAGAGCCACCGCGCTCGCGATCCCTCGCGCGAGAGCCACCGGTCGACGTCCGTGCAGGCGACACGGAATCCCAGGATCCCGGCCGCGAGCTCGACGCGCGACCGCAGCGGCTCCCCGCGATCGCCGAAGACGTCGACGAGGAAGTCCTCGGGCAGGACCGGCTCGGCGGCGCGCACGAGAACGTCCGCGAGCTCGGATCCCTCCACGAGAAAACCCTCGCAACCGCCGGAGTTCGCTGCGCGGCTCGCGAGCGCGCGCTCCGCTGTCGGCGCAAGGTTCCATCCGCTTCCTTCGCAGCGCGCGTCGAGCACGACGCCCGATCGCGCCAGCGATTCGGCGCGCAGGATCTCTTCCGTCGACTCGAAGAGCTTCATCACGGCCTCGCCGTCCTCACCCGCCGCAGTCGCGAGTCGTTCGCCGACGAGCTCCACGCGCGGATCGAGCGCCGCCGGCTCCGACGCGATGGGGAGCGCGAGTTCACGGCGCGAGATCAGGAGCGCGAGCTCACTGGCCTCGCGCGCCCGCTCGACCGGATCCAACGCCGATTCGGCGGCCAGGAAGAGCGCAATCGGGGCTCCGAATCCCGCGAGCTCGACGTGCGGATCGAGCGCACCGCGCGCGGCGCGCCAAGCAACCGCGACCGCGACCGTGTTCCCCGCAGCCGCGTTTCGCTGGACGAGCAACAGCGTCGACTCCGCGCGCGCCGTCGGACCGCGCGCTGCGGCGAACGCGGCCTGCGCGAGCTCGAGCGCACGAGCTTCATCCGTCGCGTTCCGCGCGTCGGTCGCCAGGGCCTCGTACGCGGCCGATTCCGGCGGTGAGGGGGTCACGGCTGCGGGCGCACGCGTCCCCTCGCCGAAGCGCAGCATCGTCAGCGGTCGCCCGAGTCGCGCAGGCAACTCGCGCAACGCTCGCCGCCACTCGGCCAGGATCGCATCCTCGACCTCGCCCGCGAGCTGCGCGAGCCGCGCGCGCGCCGTCGATTCGGGCGCGCTACCCGGACGGAACGCGGCCACGACGAGCGCCGCGGCCGCGACGAGCGCGAGCACCAGAACGAAGCGCTCGCTCGTGCGGGATCGACGGGGTCCGAGCATGGTTTGAAGCTTGGACGACGCACGGGCTCGAACCTGTCAACGCGCTGTCACCGATGTACGGAGTCAGCGCGTTGACAGGCTCGAGCCCGGTACATCAGTCGAGCCCATCCCACCTACACAGCGGGACAGGCTCGGAGTTGCCGGTCGGGCCTCCCCGCCCGGCTCAGCGCTTCAGGGCGTCACGGCGTCCAAGTGATCGTGATCCCGTTCGTCAGGTTGAACGTCGAAGCCGTGCAGAACGCCATCGCGTCGCGGTACCAGGCCTGGTAGTGCCGCGTTCCGCCCGCGGCCGGGATCGCGCCCTTCACGGACACGGGCAGATCTGCGCCGGTCGGATAGGTGCTCGTGTTCGCGACGTTGAACTTGATCCCGAGGCGAATCACTGCGCCGCCGACGCAACGCAAGCCGTCACCGAAGACACCCGCGACCTGCGTCGTGCCTTGGAAGTAGAGCACCGGTCCGTTCGGCATGGTCGTGCCGATGAGCGCCACGGTATCCGCGCTGACTTGTGCGTTGCCGGTCGCCGTCAAGTTCGCGCCGATCCCGACGAAGTTGCTGTTGCCGCATCCGTTGCCAGGGATGCCCGCGTTGCCGCACGGACAGGCCACGGCCGTGCCGAAGCAGTAGCTCGTGCTCGTCTGCGCTTGCCAACGCGTGTCGAGCGCATCCAGCTCGTCGGAGAACGGCCCGGCGATGACCATGCGCGTCGTCATGAGGCCCAAATTCTCGGCCGGAACGAAGATTCCGGGGAACGGCGAGAAGCCGCCCACGATCGGCGGGATCAGGATGTCGCCTTCGACGATCGGGATGCCGAGCAAGCTGTCGGGCATCCCGATGACGGCCGAACCGCGGCGCACCGAGAAGAGCAGCATGTCGAACGGCGTGCCCGGACCCCACACGAACGGACCGGGCGCAGGCTGGTAGCCGGGCATCTGGTTCTCGTGCAGCGCGAGCGCATCGAGGTCGTCGGTACCCGCGCCGAGCACGTTCAACCCGAGCGCGAACGGCGCCGCGTACAAGACGGGCGGACCACCGGCGGCGATCGTCACGAGCACGGCCGCGCCCGCGAATCCGTTCGCGGGACCCGCACCTGTGTTGGGCAGACCCGTCAACGGATCCGGGAACGCCGCGTCGAGCGAGAAGTACACGCCCACAGCGACCGCCGATCCCGGCCCATCCTGGAAGTCGTACGCATCGACGTCGTCGCCGTCGACAACAGTGACCGGTCCAGGCATGTTCGGCTCGCGGAGACCGAAGCCCGGATACACGGCGCCCGTGCAGCTCGCCACGCCGTTGCCGTCGATCATCCCTGTGTTTCCGCCGGGAATCATGCCGATCGCGGCACCCGGTTGACCGAGGTCGCCAAAGACATCGGCAGCGGAATCGCCGCACGGAGCTTCGCTCAACACGTTCGGCGCGAGCGGAGAGCCGGGGATTCCGACCGCGAACTCGTCGACGGAGAATTCGTACGTGTGCGCCGGGGTGGGGCCCTGGCGGATGATCGCGTCGGTCCCGTACGAGAGCGCGTCGAGCTCGATCGGACAGGGAGTGCCGGGCGGAGTGCCCATGCACCCGGCGTAGCTCGGAATGCCGAGGCCGACGCCGACGGGCCCGCCCGGGATGACGACCATGGCCGGCGGCGCACCGAAGGACGGCATGCCGAACGGCGCCGGGGAAAGGACGTCGCCGTGCGATGCCGGAATGATGGCCCGCGACGGGCTCATCCAATCGATCGAGAACGTGACGCGTTGCGGGACGACTTGGGCCTGCGCACTGATCGCGAGGCAAGCCAGCGCAACGGGACCGAGGACGAGACCGCTGCGCGCGGACGGCGTGTTGGTTTTGAGAGAGAGTCGCATGGGAGGCACCTTCGAGTTGGGCCGCGGACCAGAGAGAGGAGGTCGCGGCGGGGACCGTTCGGGAGCCCATGACGAGGGGCGCGCGGGCGTGGAAAGGAATCGCCCAGGACCGCGGCGGAAGTCCCGCAGCCTGGGCGTGAAGTCGCTTGGAGGCCCTTGAGCTCGGCTCCGTGCGCGTGCAGCCTCTCTGAAATGCCGATGAGCCCCGCCTCCCGATGAAGTCCCTCTGGAATGGCTTGGCGCGAGCCGATCGCACCGAATTGCGGCGTCTGCAGGACGCCAAGCTGCGCGCCCATGTGCGCGAGAAGCTGTATCCGTTCTCCGCACACTATCGACGCGTGTTCGATGCCGCCGGCGTGAAGCCCGACGACATCCGTGGTGTCGCCGATCTGGCGCGGTTGCCGTTCACGACGAAAGCGGACTTGCTCGCTGCGCAGAGCTCGCCCGAGCACAAGCGTGACTTCGTGCTCATCCCGACGCCGGATCTCATCCGCAAGCACTGGCCGCTCGTGAAGAAGCTCAAGCTGCTCGCTGGCGGGGAAGACGCCAAGGCGCGCTTGCGCCGCGATTTCACGCCCAATTTCGTCACGTTCACGACGGGCCGGAGCTCGGATCCGGTCGTCTTCGCGTACACGCCCTACGACATCAAGATCCTGGCCGAGGTCGGCGCGCGCATGCTCGACGTGCACGGCATAGAGGACCCGCTCGCGCGCATCGTGAACATGTTCCCGTTCGCGCCGCACCTCGCGTTCTGGCAAGCCGCGTGGGCCGGATTCGAGACGGGACGCATGATGCTCTCGACCGGCGGCGGCAAGGTCATGGGCACGACGGGCAACCTCCGCATCCTCGAGCGCGTTCAACCGACCGTGCTGATCGGGACGCCGGGCTTCGTCTACCACCTCGTGCGCGAAGGCGCGGAAAAGGCCGCGAAAGTCGCTGAAGTGAACCTGGTGATCCTGGGCGCGGAGAAGGTGACGCCGGGCCTCAAGGAGAAGATGGGCGAGGCGCTCGCGCGCATGGGATCGCGCAACGTGACGATCTCGGGCACGTACGGCTTCACCGAAGCGCGCATGGCCTTCAGCGAGTGCCCTGCGAGTCACACGGAGTCGCCGGGGTATCACACGTATCCTGACTTGGGCGTGTTCGAGGTCGTCGATCCCGAGTCGGGGCGCGTGCTCGGCGAAGGCGAGACGGGCGAGCTCGTGTACACGCCCATCGACGGTCACGGGACGGTCGTGTGTCGCTATCGCACGGGCGATCTCGCCGTCGGCGGCATCACGTCCGAACCGTGTCCGTGGTGCGGACGCACGGTGCCGCGCATCGCCAGCGAACTGCGTCGTGCCAGCGATCAGCGCTCGATGAGCCTCACGAAGATCAAAGGCACGCTCGTCGATCTGTCGTCGATGGGATCGGTGCTGTCGAACCTGGCCGAGATCGAGGAGTGGCAGGTCGTCCTGCAGAAAAAGGGCGACGATCCCCACGAATTGGACGAGCTCGTCGTGCGCGTCTCGCTCCGATCCGGCATCGAACGGTCGGTCGCCGAGAAGAAGATCCGCGACGAGCTGCTGGCGGGCGTCGAGGTCGCGCCGAACGCGGTCCTCTTCATGACGACACCCGAGATGCTCGAGGTGCTCGGGATGGAAACCGAGATGAAAGAGAAGCGGTTCCTGGATCGCCGGCCGAAGTAGCTCGCGCTGAGTTCGGCACTGGAGGAATCCGGCGCAGGGCAAATCCGATCACGGAGCCGGCCGCAGGACTCCCGGGAGCACGACCTCGAAGATGCGTCCCGGCGGTTGCTGGGCCAAGTACGCGTCGATCGCACGTCGCCAGGCCGCGACGCGCTCGTCCCGGGGCAGCGACTGCGGTACCCGCGAGACGAGGACCACGGCCGCGGAGGGAGCCGGTGGCACGAGGAAGTCCGTGTCCTGCGTGAGGAACAGGACAGGTTCCCGCTCCAATCGAGCACGGATGTCACGGTCGCTCGCGCCGCGCTGCGCACCGAGGACCAAGTGCTCGGCATCGAATCCATCGCGAACCAGACTCCGGTGGAGCGCCAGCGGAAAGTTCTCGTCTAGCAGGACCCTCAAGACGCGCGGCGCACGGCGGGAGGAAGGTGGGCAGCGACGTGGGCTGCGTACGACAGCGCGGCCAGGACCTGTTCCCGGGTCAGCACGTAGTCGCGTTCGACTTCCTCGAACGGGTCTCCACCACCGAGAGCGCCGACGACGGTCGCGACGTCGATCCGCGTTCCAGCAATGCACGGCTTGCCGAAGCGGATGTCGGGATCGATCGAGATGCCCGGAAAGATCTCCATAGGGTGCGCGCCTCCGAGGACCAGCATAGCCGCGCGGGTCAGCGAGCGCTCGGTGGGCGGATCGAGGGGCGAGAGCGAGGTGGCCTCTCGATCGCTGCCACACACGGGCGACCTCGCCATGAGCGCGTGCATCGGCTGATCCTCGGCGGCATCGAGGTCGCGCCGAACCGCGTGGAGTTCAAGACGACGCCGGAGATGCTCGAGGTGCTCGGGATGGAGACCGAGATGAAGGAGAAGCGGTTCCTGGATCGCAGGCCGGAGTCGTAACCCCGGCCGGATCCCGACGCGCCGCGGGCCGTTCCGGGGTAGGTCTCGGAGACACCGGCGGACCTGCTGAGCTACGCGAGGGCGTCCGGACGAAGGCCCTTCCCGCTCGAACGGCGTCACGCGCATCCGTGTCGGCCGTGTCGCCGGCGCCGACGATGCGCGCGGTATTCGAGGAATCGAGGACGAATCGCCGGCAGTGCGCCCTCTAGTGCGCGCCGCGATGGCCCCCACGATCCCGTCCTCGACGCGCCTCGCGCAGGGCGATCCGCAAGCGTTCGCCGAGTTCTACGACGGCCACGCGCGGACGCTCCTCGCTGTGGCGCGCGCAGTGACGGGCTCGACGGCCGACGCCGAGGATGCCGTGCAACAGACCTTCGTCGATCTCTACCGCGCGCGTGTGCGCTTCGCCGCCGGCATCGATCCGCGGGCCTACGCGATCCGCGCACTGCACCGCAACGCCGTCCGGGCGCGAGAGCGCAGTCGGAGGATGGAAACCCTGCACGAGCACGGCGAGCCCGTCGATCGCGACAGGCGCTCACCCGATGGCGACGAGCGGCTCGCGCACGAGCTGCAGGCGCTCACGCCCGAACACCGGGAAGTGATCGCGCTCAAGCTCGACGGCGACCTGACGTTCGTGGAGATCGGCGTGACTCTCGGGATCCCGCCCGACACGGCGGCGAGCCGCTACCGGCGCGCCCTGGAGAAACTGCGCGAGCGCATGGGAGGCCCACGATGAACGAACGCGAACTACCCGAGGACCTGGCCGAGTTGGAGCGCACCTTGCGCGAGCGAGCCCCGTCCACGCCGCGCGCAGCGCTGAAACTGCTCGTGCTGGCGAACCTCGAACGCGAGCGCACGGCAGAGCAGCGCTTCACCTTCGCGGCGGCTGCCGCGATCGCCCTGTTCACCTGGGGCGTTCACGAGCTCGTGCCCGACGGCGAGCCTCTGAGCCGCGTGTCGGATTCCGTCGCTGAGCGACCCGTGCTGGCCGAGCTGGGGCTCGGACCCGAGGAATGGGCGCATCTCGAATTCGCGCATCAGTTCGCGCGCATTCCGCGCATCGCTCCGCCGGTCGGTGGACAGTCCGCAGGGTACGCCGGAGAGGAAGGTGGTTGAGATGGGTCTCGTCATTCTCTGGTTCGTCCACACGACGTTCGCGCTGGCGCTCCTGGCGACGGCGCTGGTCGCCGCGCGCGGGATCGCGAACCGGACGGTGCGCCGCATCGTCGTCGCGCTGGCGTTCTTCCCGCTGGCCATCGTGCACGCGCTGGTCGCCGTGAAGATGGCACTCCTTCGTTTCGACCAGGGCGTCGAGCACGCGCCGTGGATCTGGGCATCCGCGATCCTCCTCGCGCATGTCGCCGGCGCGCTCGTCGTCCGAGTTCGCGTCCGCGAGTCTCGATGGCCGCTTGCGCGCTGCGCGCTCGTCCTCGTCGCGGCGTTCGCCGCCGACCAGACCGCATTCCACGTGCGGAGGGTCGACGGCCGATTCCTCGGCATGTCGATGCAGCTCGACGCGGGACGCATCGCGTATCGACTCACGCCGCCGCGGCCGACTGAGGGCCTGAACGCGGCGCCGTTGTACGAGGCCCTCGGGCCCGAGCTCGCGGCCATCGCCGCGGATGAACGCACCACATCCTGGCTGGGTGCCCTACGGACGGGAACGACCCTCGACACGACCTCGCCGGCCTTGCGCGCCGAACTCGCGCGCATGTCGAGCACCCTGGAGCGCCTGCGCACGGCGACGCGACTCCCCCACTGTGTCTTCGTGTCGACGGACGAGGTCGACTTCGTCGCGAGTCCCTTGGTGACGCCGTTCCTGCACGCGAGCGACATCCTGCGGCTCGCGGCGCGCGTGCGCACGGCCGACGGCGACCTCGTCGGCGCGGTGTCGGATGTCGGATCGATGTTCGCACTGGGGCGCCATCTCGCGGAGAGACCGAGCGTGCTCACGCTCCTGATGGCGACCGTCGTGCGCTCGCGTGCTGTCGACGAGCTCGTGAACGTGCTCTCCGCGCCGCAGCTCACGTCGCGCGATCTCGAATCGCTCGTCGTGCCCGATACGGCGCTCTCCGCCGAGCTCGAGCGCGCGTTGCGCATGGAGGAGGCGCTCCTGCTCAGCGGCGTGGGCCGCGCGCTGGCGTCGGACGTCGTCAACATCACCCCCCCCAACGATTCGCTGACGTGGATGAACAACCAGCTGTTCTTCGCGTTCGCGGCGCGCGCCGACGTGACCGCCCTGCGCCTGGGTTTCGAGGATCTGCGCCGGTCCGTCGCGGCGGAGGTCGCGCCGTCGCGCGAAGAACTCGCGCGATACGGCGTCCTCGCGGGCCATGCGCTCACGCGCTTGACCGGACATGCGGCACAACTGCGCGCGGGCGACGCGCGCCTCGCGCTGGGACGAGCCGCCGCGGCGGCAGCGCGTTGGAAGCTCGAACACGGCGAATATCCGCGCACCCTCGGTCCGTGGTGCGGTGCGGATGCGCCGCTGCGCGTCGAGGGTGACGGCACGTCGATCGTGCTGACGCACACGGGCACCTTCCCCGAGCCGGTCGTGCTGCGCCTGCCGGCGAGCCCGCGCTGAAGCGCGCGGAGGCTCCGGGCTTCGACGGCGGGGGCCGCGCGGAGTCCATGCGCCCGGGTCCTGGTCAACCGGCCTGGCGCCCGCGGACCTCGCGGCTCCCGACGAGCGTGCGAAGGCAGCGGGTGAGCTCACGACGACGGACGGTCGCGCGAGGCGCCGCCATCTCCGGTGGCCGAGGCGCGCGCACGGATCCTGTGCGCCAGGAACGCGATCGTCCACACGATCGACGTGCCGACGTGGATCCAGATCCAGATCTCGCGCCAGGTCGTGTCGCTCGCCGTCTGCAGCAGATAGCCCGATGCCGCCATCGGGGCGCACAGCGCGAAGAGCGCGAGCCCGCTCGCGCGTCGATCGCGATACCCCGACCGCACGCGCGGCCAGACGTGCGCGCTCCACACGAGGCCGAGCGCGAACACGAGTAGCGGCGCCGTGAGCACATGCAAATGCTGGACGTCGGGTTGGAGCGGATGGTTGACGAGCGCGTCCGGATCGTCGCTCTCGGCGAAGTACGCCATCCAGGCGTAGACGAAGCCGGTCGCGGCGACCAACGCGGTCGAGATGGAAACGCAGGCGGATTCGGCACGGGTCATCGCGCCCCCGCGCGCGTTGCGCGCGAGACGGTTCGCGCGCAGGCTCTGACCGCACCAGGTCTTCGCAGCTGCATGCGCACGTACACCTCGTTCAGCGCTTCGGCTGCGGTTCGCCCAGCACCGTGTGGAGCGCGAGCACGCGCCGCACGGCCTCGGTCGTAGCGGTGACCGTGAGGCTCGCGCCGGTCACGGGTCGGATCGCGCGCTTCACGCGCAGCTCGTCGTCGAGCGCGCGTCCCGCGAACTTCTCGTACCAGCTCGCGCGCGGCAAGTACTCCTGCGGTTCGGCGAAGGCCAGGACCTCTGCCCGCACCGCGCGCCCCGCGGGATCGACGACGACGAAGAGCGTCTCCTTGAGCGTGCGGACCTTGTGGGTATCGAGGTAGGCCGTGCCGACGATCTTCCCGTCGCGACGCGCGATCCAAGGCCGAGCGATCGCGCCTTCGAGCTCCGTTCCCGCGAGCATCCGGGCGCGTTCCTTCTGAGCCGGTGTGAGGTAGACGGTTTCGCGCTGCACGTCGCACTTCGGGAACGCCAGGGCGAGAGCCTCGTCCGTCGTGAGGAACACCTTGCCTGCGCCGGTCGCGCGCGCGGGCGACACCGGAGCGGGTTCGATCGCACGCGAGGCGGCCGCCGCGCGAACCGCGTGCGCATTCGCGACGGACGCTGCGCTGACCTGGTCCGACAGCGCGGAACATGCGGCGAGCGTCGCGAGGCTGGCGCGCGCGGCATGGAGGATCGAATGAGATGACTTCATGGCGCTCAGAAGATGAAGCCGATCCCGAGACTCAGGATGTCCGTGCCGTCGTCGCTGCCGTCCTCGACGTCCTGGTAGTCGAGCTTGATCACGATCTGATCGATCGGCTGGTAGGCGAGACCCATCGTCCAGATCTCGACGTCGTTCGCCGGATCCGCAGCGAAACCTGCGGGGACTTCGGCCTGCGTGTCGTACGACTCGTAGCGGACGAAGGGCGTGAGCGAGGCTCCACGGCTGTCGTCGAACAGGCTGAGCACGTCGTAACCGACCTCGAGGTAATAGCCCTCGAGCTCCTCGCCGATCGAGTCCGTGCCGGTGAATCCCAGCGCGTCGTTGAGCTCACCGACATCGTCCACTTCGGCGTGCGCGTACAGGGCACGCGCCTGCAGGCCGCCCGACCTGTACTCCGCGTGCACGTCGTAGATGCTCGTCGCCGCGCTCGGCAGGTCGCCGCCGGTTCCTGATCCATCCTGGCCCGCATCGCCGTAGTAGGCCGCGACGCCGAAGACGACGCCCGGCGCTCCCGCGTAGTCGAGCCGGCCCGACACGGCCAAATCCTCGGCGACGGCTTCGCTGCCGTTCTGCCGTCCGCCGCGGAGGCCGCTCGAAGAGAAGCCCGATGCGTCGAAACCGTTCGTCACGTACGCGCGGTAGGAGAAGTCTCCCGCATCGCCGTAGAACCCGGCTCCCACTTCGCGCCAGGTCGAGGGCAGGATGAAGCGCTCCAGCGAGGGGCGGTGTGTCGACAGGAAGGTCGTCGGTTCGTGCAGCTCGTTCAACCACCCCATCGGCAGCAGGACGAGACCCATGCGGACGTTGAAGGCCTCGGTCGACTGGTAGTCGAGGT
Organism: Planctomycetota bacterium; assembly: GCA_043736755.1. Classification (GTDB taxonomy): domain Bacteria; phylum Planctomycetota; class UBA1135; order UBA1135; genus JAEUHZ01. Next base: position 17,493 of record JAYTBY010000277.1, read on the forward strand.
AGGCGAACTCGACGCCGACTTCCTCGCCGGCGTGCTCGAACTCGATCTCCGAATTGAACAGCCAGTGATCGTCGAACTTGTAGCCCAGATAGAGCACGGTCCGCAGCGCGTCGGCTTCGTCGGATCCGTCCCGGCCCTGGACGTTCTCGTAGAGAAGTTCGCCGTAACCGCCGATCGAAAGTCCGCTGGTGCGCTGGTAGACCTTCGAGGCCGCGGGCCCGAGACCGTGCTCACTGCCCTCTACGGGCGGGAACAAGTCTCCGATGGAGCTCTGTTCGACGTCGTCCGCGACCACGTCGATCCGGCGGCGCAACTCCTGGTTCTCGGCCTCGAGCGCCGCGAGACGCGCAGCCGTGTCCGAGGGGACGGCGCCGGCCGCACCGGCACGCAGGGCTTCGACCTCGCGCGCGATGGCTTCGATGCGCTGGCGCAGTTCGGCGTTCTCGCGTTGCAACGCGCTCACGGCTTCGCCGGTCTGTTGAGCAGCGGACGTCGCGCGCAACGTGGTCCACGCCGCGCTCCCGAAGGCCGGTTCACACAGCCAGAGCGCGAGCGCGGCGACGAAGCCGGCGCCCCGCGTGCGGCGGGTGAGCGTGGTCGAGCGGTCGAGTCGTGCGGCCGCGCTGCGCGGTGCAGTGGTTCGGTGCGTGCCCAGGGCAACGGTGTCGATCGAGGCGCGGTGAGGGAATTCCATGTGAACGGTCGAGGTCAGTGGCCGGTCGGGACTGGGGGGATGTGCGAGAGATTCGCTTCCGACGAGTCGATGTCGTCGACGAGCAGCTCGATCGTGTCGGCGAGACCAGCGCTCGCGCGCAGGCGCAGTCGTCCGTACGGGAGCAGTTCGACGACGACGACATCGATAGCGTCATGCTCGGCGGCGAACGCCAGCGCTCGTTCGGGACCGAGCACGAAGAGCCCGGTCGAGAGGCAGTCGGCCTCGATGGCCTGGTCGGCGAGAACGGTGACGCTGCCGAAGTCCGCGGCCGGCTCACCGCTCCGGGGATCGAGCAGGTGACCGATGGTGCGCCCGTTGACGACGCGCGCGTGCTCGCTGTTGCCCGATGTCGACGCGGACGTCCGCGCCGAGCGCAGCGTCGCGATGCGCCGCGACCGATCGCGCGGATCGGCGATGTCGAACGGCTGCTCGAGCATGCGGCGGAGGCCGCGCGTGGGGCCCGAGCCGGCAGCGTCGCGGCCCGATGCGTGCGATCCGATCGGTCCGTACCAGGCGACTTGGCCGCCGAAATCGAGCGTCGCGGAGCAGGCCGTGGTGCCGAGCAACGCGGCCAGGGCCGCATCCAGTCCGGCGCCTTTGCCGAAGCCACCTTCGTCGACGACGAGGCTCGGGGCGACGCGGACGGCGCGCTGGCCCTCGAGCTCGAGCGCGGCCGTGAACCCGCCGCGCACGATCGCCGCCTGCCGTTCCTCCGCGGTCGGGATGCGCCCGGTGCCGCGCAGATCCCACGCGCGCACGAGGGCGCCGACAGCCGGATCGAAGCCACCTTGCGTGAGCTCTGACCACCGTCGAACCGCGGCCAGCTCGCGCGCCAGATCGCGCGACAACGCCACGTGTGCGCCCGGCGCGGACCGGTTCAATGCGCTGAGCTCGCTGTCCGCGCGCCACGTGGAAAGACGCTGCTCACTCGCCTCGATCGCACCGATGACGGCTTCGCTGGCGGACAGTGCTTCCCCGCGCGAGGGCGCCTCGATCGTGAGCGCGAGGCCTGTCCCCATGGCACTCACCCAGCGCTCGACGACCGCGCACTTGTCGGGAGGCGCAACGGGCGGCTTGCCCGCGAGTGATCCGGGCGTCGGCCGCGCGACGCAAGCCGCGCACACCACGAGGGTCGCGAAGGCGGTCGCGCGGATCGGCGTCGGAGGTGAGAGGTGAGAGGCGAACATCGCAATTGACTGAGACTCAGTCTCAACAGGGCGCGGAGCCTAGCCGACCTCGTCGAACGTGCGCAAGCGATTTTCTGGACGACTCACGCGCCGATCTTCGATTCAGGAGCCGCGTCGGATCCGCGCTTCGGCGCGGGGACTCGAGAGCAGAGTTCAGTTCCCTCCGTGCGATGCGTAGCCTCGCAAAGAAGCGATGAACCGATCCCCCACACCCGCCCGCCGCGAAGTCGTCCTGGTCGCCGGCTTGCGCACTCCCATGGCGCGCGCTGGGGGCGCCTTCGCGCGCGAGGATGCGGGACATCTCGGCGCGAGCGTCTTGCGGGAACTGCTCGCGCGCACGAACGTCGAGCCGGGGATGCTCGACGAGGTCGTCGCCGGATGCGCGGGGCCGCCTTCGGACCAAGCCAACGTCGGGCGCGTGCTCGCGCTGCGCGCGGGCGTCCCCGAGCACGTTCCGGCGCGCACCGTCGCGCGCAATTGCGCGAGCGGCATGGAGGCGATCACGGCGGCGGCGACGTCGATCGAGGCCGGACGCGGCGAACTCTTCGCGTGCGTGGGCGTCGAGGTCATGTCGCGCTTCCCGCTCTTCTACAACGAAGCGGCGACGCGGCAGTTCGAGGTCGTTGCGCGCGCACGCGGTGGGCTGCAGCGCGCGCAAGCGTTGCTCGGATTCAGCCCGAAGATGCTGCTCACGCCGCGCATCGCCATCGTCGAGGGGCTCACCGATCCGATCAGTGGTCTCGTCATGGGCAAGACGGCCGAGATCCTGGCGCGCGAGTTCGCGATCTCGCGCGAGGACGCCGATCGGTACGCGTTGCAGAGCCACATGCGCGCAAAAGCTGCGCGCGATGCCGGACGTTTCGCGCGCGAGATCGTTCCGCACTTGCCGCTCGGAGCGCGAGCCGGAGCGCGCGCGCTCGAGCACGACGACTCGATCCGCGACGAGCAGACGATGGAGCAGCTCGCGAAGTTGAAGCCCTACTTCGAGAAGCCTGATGGGCGCGTCACCGTCGGGAATTCGT
>JAYTBY010000278.1:0-1844 GCA_043736755.1 Planctomycetota bacterium
GGTCGAGTCGGCCATGGTCTCGAGGGAAGCGGGGCGCTGCCCGCAGCCTCGCCACGCGAGACTTCAACTGGAAGCCGAGAAGTTCCGGAGCGGCATCCGTGAGGAGCGCTCCGCACGCGTCATCACTTCGACTTCGCGAGCCAGCGCAGGAACTGGCCTTCGAGACAGTTCTTGTCCACGTCCGCGTTCGAGAGCGGCGCGCCTTCATAGACCTCTTGGAAGACAGCCTCGAAGTCGGAGGAGAGGTTTGGATCGGCGAGCTTGCGCAGGAGCGTCGCGAAACGCTCGCGCGAGACCTTCTCGTTGCCCGCGGCCGCGGTCTGCATCCAGAAGATGAAGCCGCTCTTGTAGGCGCGCAGGAACTCCCCCCAGTCGCCCAAGAATTCCGCGGGCGGCGCCTTGGTGGCGATCGCGGCCGATCCGAGGAAAGGCGCCCGGACGACATGCTTCGCTCCGCCCGCGTCGTTGCGCACGGAGAAGCACGCCGCCTTGTTCTTCTCGTGCTTCGCTTCGCTCCCGCCCTCTTCCTGCGCCAGTCGAAGCGTTGGCAGGAAGTGATCGGCGCCGTGGTTCTCGCGCCAGCGCGTGTCGGCCGAGGACTTGCCCAGGGACCCGCCCTGAGACGCGCCACCTGGGATGAAGATCTCGCGTGCCGCGGTGAACTTGGAACGCGTATCGCCATCCACGCGCGTGTTCACGACGCCGTACGTGTCGACGACGAGGTTCATCGAGAGCCCGCTCACGAACGCACCCGGAACACGGTCGCGGTAGTGGTCCAGGAAGAGCCCGTTCACGGCGAGCTGCGTGACCTGCTGCTGCATGACGTCGGGATCGCGCTCGTTCATCCACGTGCCCGACGTGTAGTCGCCCGCGGGCCGACCGTTGGTCGCGTACTGCAGCGTGACGACCTGCATGTCCTGCACGAATCCCTGCGTCCAGTCCGGGACGTTGTCGACCCACAGTGCAGAGCGCAGGTCGGGCAGCGCCCAACCGGCGAAGTAGATGAACTCGGTGAACTCCTGTCGCGTCGGCGCGAACAGGACCGGGACCGCCGAGGGTTGCTCACGACCCGGCCCGACGGGCGTCAAGCGTCGCAGCGCGTCGTTGAAACGCTTGCGCGCTTCGGCCGCCGTCGGTTGCTCCGCGACCATCGTCGCGACGTCATCGCCGCCCTTGCCCTTCGCGAGCAACTGCGTGTTCCAGCCCTGCGTCCACTTCAAGACGAGCGCGAGGTCGGCACGCACGGCCTTTTGGTCGGCGGCCTTGAGCTGCACCCAGTCGAGCCAAGTTTCCTGGCAGCGGACGAGCGCGATCGCGCAGTCCTTGAACTCTTTCGAGCGACTGGGCAACTGCGCAATCGGCCAGCGCACGAGGAACGCGCCGAGATCGACGTGCACATATTGCTTCGCGAAGACGGCGTCGAGCGTGACCTCCTCGGGATGCGACGTGTCGATGCCCCAGCGGACGGCGAGATCCTTCGCGATGCGCTGGTGATCGAGCTTCGAATCCCCGGCGGCGAGGAGTACCGGCGCGAGCAGGATCGCCAAGAAACAGGTCGTGAGAATGCGCACGGGCTTTGAGGTCCTCGAAGATCGACTTCGCGGGCTGGATCAGAGCCCTAGGACGGGCAGGCCCACGCGGGAAGATCGTGCCGCAGCCGACTCACGGACGGAAGGCGGCAGCGCGCGCCTACGGAACCGAAACACCAAGGGTGACCCGCAGAGGATCGGGAATCGAGGGCCGTACCGCGGATCCAGCGGCCTAGCAGCCCGTCCTAAAAAGTCCGGCCGCCTGAAGAAGTGTGCCTAAGCAATGCAAGGAGGACGAAGGAGCGACGCCGGAAG
>JAYTBY010000279.1:0-4097 GCA_043736755.1 Planctomycetota bacterium
AGGATGATGTCCTGGTACTTGCCGCGCTTGAATGTGTCGCGGATCAGGTCTGCGACGCCCCACAGCCAACTGACGATCTCGGATTGGTTCAAGGCTCGCTCGGGATCATCGGTGGCCAGTGCATCTCGCGCAGTTTGTCTCCGAGTCCTCCTCTCGTCGAGGTCTTTGCCTCCTCGGACTCGGTCAGGAGCCCAGCCCACGTTCGGCTTCGGGGTGGAGAGCGAGAGCGCCCCACGGTCTCCTCGCCACGGGTTCCTCAAGGAAGCAGCTTCCGCACGACCATGCCTTCCACGTCCGTCAACCGGTAGTCACGACCCTGACTGCGGAACGTCAGCTTCTCGTGGTCGTACCCGAGCTGGTGCAAGAGCGTCGCGTGCAGATCGTGCACCGACACCGGAATTTCGGTCACGCGATACCCGAACTCGTCCGTCGCGCCGAGCGTGATCCCCGGCCGAAGTCCGCCGCCTGCGAGCACCATCGTGAACGCGTGCGGGTGGTGATCGCGGCCGAGGAACTTCGAGCCATCGCGCTCCTCGTTCATCGGCGTGCGCCCGAACTCGCCGCCCCACACGACGAGCGTGTCGTCGAGCAGTCCGCGTTCTGCGAGATCCTCGATGAGTGCCGCACTCGCCGGTTCGCACTCGCGACAGCGCGCGGGGAGCGACGTGACGATGTCGTCCTCGGGGCTCGTCCCGTGACTGTCCCAACCCCAGTGGTAGAGCTGGACGAAGCGCACGCCGCGTTCGAGCATCCGCCGCGCGAGCAGTGCGTTGCTGCGATCGTGAGTGCTTGATCGCGCAACGTTTCGGCCTCGAGGTGCGGACGTCCTTGGCGCGCGATGGATGGATTCATCGGGTCCGGTCGCTCCTCGTCAGCGCCCATTGTCGAGCTCTGGCGATAGGTCGCGCTCGTGACGATCGTGCGGTACAGCGCGCGCACGTCCCAACCGCTCGCGACGAACTCCGTGCTGAGCCAATCGAGGAGATCCGGATGCGTCGGCGCGTCGCCGCGCGTTCCGGAACCGTCGACGGTCGCGACGAGAGGTGCTCCGAACAGCTCACCCCACACGCGATTCACTTGCACACGTGCGGTGAGCGGATTCTCGGTGCTGACGAGCCAGCGTGCCAAGCCCAGTCGATCGCGCGGCGCGTCATCTGGCATCGGCGGCAACACGGCGGGCACATCCGGCGTCACGACCGCTCCCTTGGGGAGGAAACTGCCCTTGTGCAGCACGTGAGTCGTGCGCGGCTTCTCGAGCTCACGCATCACGAGCGCGGTCGGTAGCTCGTTCTGGAACGAGTCCACCGCGGCGCGCGCAGCGGCGAGCTGCTCAGCGCGCTCCCGGCCCGCGGTCGTGCCACACGAGCGGAACGCGCGGTGCGCGAGCGCCTGCATCTTTGGCGTGCGCATTTCCGCCATCGTGATCAGCGCTTCGCGCTCGGCCGGCGTGACGCCGACGAGTTGCGCGCGATCCGGATCCTCCGCGAACGAGACACGGAAGCGTCCGAGCGTGTGCTTCGCATACGGACTCTCGAACGCGAGCTGCACGCGGATGCGCCCCGGCAGAGCCCAGTCCGCCAACGCGATGACGAGCGTCTGCGGTTCGCACGTGTTGTTCTCGCGCCAGATTGCCCAGCCGGTGCTCTCGTCCGCGTCGATCGTGTAGGCGGCGACGAACGTGCCGCCGCGCTGCTGTGCGTGATCCGCTTCGGCGTGCGTCAAAGCCACGCGCTTCCACTCGTCGCCTGACTGAACCTCCACGACGACGTCGGTCAGCACGAAGTTCCCGTGACCCGCGCGACCGGGCCCTTCCTCCGGCAAGCTCGCCTCAGCGAGCGCCTCGACGCGCAACTGGATCGCGATGTGGTCGAGGTCGCCCTCGAGCGTGTAGACCTCGGTGTCCGGCTGCTCGCCCGAAGCCAGGACGGATCCGTCGTCGAGCTTCGCCAGGACGCTGCCGTGTTTCGCTGAGACTGTCAGGGGTGCGAGCACGCGCCACTCGGGATCGCGCATGAGCGCTGGACCCGCCGACGCGAGCCAGCTCGCCTTGTTCGCGTCGATCTCCGGATCCGGCGCGAGCCACGCGGCCTCGGCGCGCGCGGCCTCTTCGACGAGCCGCGCGAGTTCGCGATTCTGCGCCACGGTCGCTGCAGGGATACGCGGCTCGAGCGAATTCCCGACGTCCTCCGTCGAGTCGAAGAACGCGAAGAACCGGTAGTAATCCTCGTGCGAGAACGGATCGAACTTGTGCGCGTGACACTGCGCGCACGCCATCGTCGAACCGAGCCACACGCTCGCCGTCGTGTTCACGCGATCGACGACGGCAGCGATGCGGAACTCCTCTGGATCTGTTCCGCCCTCCTGATTCGTCAACGTGTTGCGGTGGAATCCAGTCGCGATTCTGTCGTCGAGCGTCGCGTCGGGCAGCAAGTCGCCCGCGAGCTGCTTCGCCGTGAACTCGTCGAACGGCATGTTCGCTGCGTACGCGTCGATGACCCAATCGCGCCAGCGCCACGCCGTGCGCCGCTCGTCCTTCTCGTACCCGTTCGTGTCCGCATAGCGCGCGAGGTCGAGCCACGTCTGTGCTCGGCGCTCGGCATACGCGCTCGAAGCCAGCAGGCGGTCGACGTACCGCTCGTACGCATTCGGCCGCGGATCCGCGACGAGCGCGTCGACCTCTTCGGGCGTCGGCGGCAACCCGGTCAGATCGAGCGCGACGCGGCGCGCCAAGGTCGGCATGTCGGCCGGCTGCGCGTGCTCGATGCGGTCGTACTCGAGCTGCACGCGGACGAACCAATCGATCGGGGTGCGCGCGCCGAAGTCGTCCGCGAGTTCGGGCAGCGCGGGCCGAACCCCGGGTTGATAAGCCCAGTGGTCCGAGTGGGTGCGCACGACGGCCTTCGCCTCGGGCCACTTCGCACCGGCCTCGATCCGTGCCCGCAGCGTCTCGATCTGCGCCGCACTCAGCGGATCGGCAGCCTGCGGCACGCGCTCGTCCGCATCGGTGCTCGTGACGCGCTGGAACAAAGCACTCTTCGCCGCATCACCGTTCACGATCGCAGCGCGCGCACCGTCAGCAAGATCGAGCCTCGGTCCACCCTTCTGTTTCGCAGGCCCGTGACAACTGACGCAGCTCGCTTCGGAAATGGGCCGGACATCGCGCTCGAAATCGACATCGCCCTGCGTGCCCAGCGCGGCGACGAACGGCACGAGGACGAAACCGATCGATCGGTGAAGCATCGGCACGCTGTACTGCGCTTCGAGCGTGCTCGAAACCCGCCGGACCGATCGGGTGCTCTGGCGGTTGCTGCGAGCCGGCCTGGGACCCAACTGCGCGCTCGATAGGGGATGGCGAGCACCGCTGCGATCGTCGACGTGACGACCCTCCCGGACCGCGAACGAACTTGGGGGCCAGATGACCGCAGCGCCTGGGCCGATCGACGCCGTGCACTTCGGTCGGCCGGTGCTCGAGCGTCGTGGCCCGGCAGGGCTCCCGATCGGGCGCGCGCAACCTCTCGTTCGCACGCGAGGAGTTGGCGGAGCCAGCGATCGAAGTCGTGCTCGCGCGCCTCGTGCCGCGCGTCTGCCTGGCCGCGCACGTGCTGTCCTGCACGGATCCGCGCACGAAGTCGCCTCGAGCGCGTCCCCGTCTGGGGGTTGTCGACCGTGAGACTCCGGTGCCTCGAGCAGCCGGAAGAATTCGCCTACCCCCGTTGCAGACTCCATCCCTCGAGGTCAGGACTCCGAAGGGTGCTCCGTGGCACAACCCAATCCGGGATTCCGACGTCGTCGCAAATTGATCGAGCCGATGCTCCAGCTCCGGCTCGTCGCGACGTTCCTACTCGTAGGGGCCGCCTGCACGCTGCTCCAGGCCATCAGCCTGATCCATGCGCTGAACACCGCGATCAGCGGCGGATCCGGAAGTGGGAACATCGCCGACGAAGCTCCGCGGATCATCTTCGAGAGCCTTCTGTTCGGATTCGTCATCTGCGTACCGATCGTGGTCGTGGTCGGCGTCTTCGCCACCTTCCGCATGGTCGGGCCCGCCTACCGCATGCGCATCTACCTGCAGGATCTGGCGCAGAGCGGCTACGCCG
>JAYTBY010000280.1:0-1839 GCA_043736755.1 Planctomycetota bacterium
GCACCGGCGCAGTGCACCGTCGTCATGGCCAGTTTTGATGTTGTGATACTGGACAAGTGACACGGGCGAGCCGATCTTGCACCCGTGAGCCACTCCTCCGCCGGCCGCACCGCGAGCGCTTCGACGCATGCTCGTGTCGTGGACCGAGTCTCACGTGGCGGCGAGCGGACATGGCGCCTCGCGGATCTCCAGGAGCTACCGCAGTCGGCCGCGGCCAAGTCCCTGTCGCGACTCGCGGAACGAGGCGTCCTCGTCCGGCTCGGGAAGGGCCTCTACTACCGCGGTCGCGCCACGGCCTTTGGGCAGAGCCGCCCCAAACCGAGCGAACTGCTGGCGCTGGCGAACGAGAACACGCGCCTCTTCCCGGCCGGTGTCGCGGCGGCCAACTTGATCGGGCTGTCCACGCAGACCCCCCGACGCATCGAAGTGTCCACGGCGGCGATGAGCGTGCCCGGACTGCTGCTCGGCGACGAAGCCGTCGCGCACACGCGCCGACCCGCGGCGTGGAACCGCCTATCCGACCTCGAGGCCGCGATCCTCGAAGTCCTACGCGACGGTGGACGCACCGTGGACTCTGCGCCCGACGTCGCGGTCGAGCGAGTCCGCGCGCTGCTCCGCGGAGGCAACGTCTTCGAGAACCTGCTGCGAGCGTCCGTGACCGAACCGCCACGGGTTCGAGCGCTGCTCGGGGCGCTCGGCGAGGTCGCTGGCCGCAACGCGGGAGAATTGGCCCGCCTGCGCCAGTCCCTGCATCCGTTGTCCCGCTTCGACTTCGGTGTCTTCGGTGGCGCGGCGACCGCGGCGGCGTGGCAGGTGAAGAAGCGGCGCGTGGCATGAAGCTCGCCGAGCACCGGGACTTCGACGCGGCAGTACTCGCCGCAGCCGATCACTTCCGCGCGCGCGGCCTTCGGCCGGCATGGATCGAGAAGGACTACTTCGTCACCGACGCACTCCGCTCCATGGTGCACCATGCTCCGGATCGAGTCGTGTTCAAGGGCGGAACGAGCCTTTCGAAGGGTTGGAACCTGATCGAGCGCTTCTCGGAGGACGTGGACATCTTCCTCGAGGTCGGCGAGGAGGGATCGAGACCGCCCGCGAAGATCGTCGACAAGGAGCTGAAGGCGCTGCGCGACGCCGTCGCTGGCGGGAAGCTTCTCGTGTTCTCGAAGGAGGAGAGCCGGACGTTCGGCGGCTCGGGCCGGAACGACGTATTCCGCTTCGACACGAAGTTCGGCGGCCCTGGCGAAGTAGCTCCGCGCGTCCTCGTCGAGGCCGGGATCGCCAGCGGACGACGACCCCTCGAGCTGCGCACGCTCAACTCACTGCTTGGCGAGTTCCTCGTCGCGACGGGGAACTAGCTTGGCACCGATGACGAAGCGCCGTTCGCAATGCGGCTCCTCCATTTCCGGCGGACCTTCGTCGAGAAGCTGTTCGCGATCCACAAGCGAGTCGAACTGTTGAAGCGCGACGGAACGCCGATCGGCCCGCACGCGAGGCACTACTACGACCTCTCTCGCCTGGCGAATCGCTCGGAGGTGCGACACATGCTCGAGTCACCGGAGTACGCGGCCATCCGGTCCGACTACAAGGCGGTCAGCCTCGCGTACTTCCCCGATCACTACTTCGAGCCCGATGGACAGCGCTTCAAGAACAGCGCCGCGATCTTCCCCTCGACCGAATTGGCGCGAGTCCTCGGGTCGGCCTACGAGCAGCAGTGCCGGATGCTCTGCTACGGCCCGTACCCGACTCGGGGCAGACCTGCTCGCGAGCTTCGTGGGGTTGCGCGACGTCCTTTGAGCTTCGCGCGTCAGCGCGGTCGCACCGAGGCCGGCGCGTCGA
>JAYTBY010000281.1:0-1839 GCA_043736755.1 Planctomycetota bacterium
AGCCCAACGTCTGCGCTCGCGCCCACTCGGTCGCGCTGTAGCCGTTCGTGATGCGATCCAGCAAGAACCGCAGCTCGCCATACGGCAACCGCGCGCCGCGTGCGTGCGTGCGGACCGGCCTGCGTCGCCGAGACCGAGGCCGAAGCGCTCGCTCCGATGGCGGCCGAGAACGCGGCTGCCGCTGTGGCTCGAACGAGACCTCGGCGCGACGTGCCGTCGGCGGGCGTGACCACGGATTCGAGGTCCGACTCGTGCTCTAGACTCATGAATGGCTCCTCGGAACGTTCGTGCGCGCGGGACGGCGACCGCCAGGCTCCAAGGGCCATACCTGTCCGCGCGGGGGTCGAAACCAGCCCATCGCGAGTCGGTTCCGAGCCCTGCGCCGATTCTGCACGAGATCTGCGGTAGCGGCTAGCCGCGCTCGAGCTCGAGCATCAAGGCGGCGCTCAGCGCGCGTGCTGCGACACCGATGCCGGCTTTCGATTCGAGGCGCACGAAGCGCGCCCCAGAGCGGCGACATTCCTCGTCCAATGCACGCGTCAGCCGATCGAGGCGTCTGCGATACCGCTCGACGGTGCGCCCATCGAGCACGAGGTCGCGCATCGCATCGGTCTCGGAATCGACGATGCGCACGGCGGCGCCGATCTCGGGCGCGACGTCGAAGTCTCCCAGGACTTGGACGAGCGCGAGTCCTCCGCCACGCGCGGCCAGCGGTCGCACGATCTCGGCGGCGTCGTGCGCGAACAGGAAATCGCTCACGAGCACGCGCATGGAACCCGATCGCAACAGAGCCGTGGTCGCGGCGAGAGCCACGGGCCACGCTGTGCGCGACGTGAACTCGACCCCGGCGGTCTCGAAGCGCGACGACTCGACGACTTCGGGGCGGTCGCCGGCGAACGCCACCAGGGACTGGAAGCCCGCGCCGCGCGCGGCCATCGCAAGCAGCGCCGCGACGTCGACGGCGAACTGCGCCTTGGCGTCCTCGGCGGCCATGGAGCGCGAGGGATCGAGCACGATCTCGACGCGCGGCAGGATCTCCTCCCGATACTGACGCACGAGCAATTGATCCGTGCGCGCCAGCGCTCGCCAATCGACATGGCGCACGTCGTCGCCGGCTTGGTACGCGCGTCGATCCTGGAATTCGAGGCTCGAGCCGGTGCCGCGCGCAAGTCGCTCCCCCGCCGCGCCGCGCCGCGGTTCCGCGAGCAGCGCGAGACGGTGCAACGCGCCGAGGCGCAGTGCTTCAGATCCCGGTCGCGGCATCGTCGGCTCCAGTCGAGGCGACCGCTTTCCGATCGCGATCGCGACGCACTTCGACGAGGGCACGCACAGCGCGCGGCCCGTTGAGTGCGAGTGCGAGGCCAAACACGGCGAGGAACACTCCCAGACCCACTCGATCTTTCACGGCACCGTCCTCGTACAGCGGGATGGAGAAGTACGCAGGATTCCCCGGATGATCGAACGGGTTCGCGTAGTCGCCGACGAGGAAGCGGAGGAACGCGGGAACGAGCAGCAACACGGCCGGGAGCACGCAGATCGCGACGAGCGCCAACGTGCGCGCCCAGACTCGGTCGAGCCAGTGCGCGAGGACTCCCGTCGGAAGCAAGAGGACCAGCACGAACCACACCTGGACCGCGGCCAATGCCGCGACCATGCGCAACCAATCGGTGCTGGTGCTGCTCGCGAGCACTGTCGCGAGAACAGCCGCGCAAAAGACCAACGTGTTGTTCACGAGGACGAGCCACACGCCGCGTCCACCGCCCGGCATCCACGGAGCCAGGTAGAAGGGCAAGCCTCGCTTTCGAATCCGCGCGAGCACGGCGCGCGGCAGGCGCTCGG
>JAYTBY010000282.1:0-9045 GCA_043736755.1 Planctomycetota bacterium
CTGCTGACCAACCATCCTTCGCGCTGGACGCCGCGTCCCATACCCTGCCGGGCCGCGTGATCCATGTGCCCGCGGGTGCCTATTTCAACGGGCTGCTAGACGATGTGCGCTGGTGCGACGAGTGTCAAGGCCAAAGTTGTTGGGCATGCTGATCGTCACCGCCACGCCGGCTCGGCATGCAGAGATCGAGCGTCTCTTCGAGCTGTTGGAGCGGCTCGTTCCGAGTGTCAAGCGACCGCTGGGCACGTTCCCGGTGTAGCATCGCAGCGCATTCGAACTGCGCGATCTGCTGGAGGGCTTACTCGATGCGGGGGCACTCGCGAGACGGTCGCGGCGGACCGCATCGTGCCGGGGCCTGGCGTTCCGGGAGCGAAGCTTGCGAGCGCGGCCACCGACCCCCTCGTGCCCGATCCCACCGGGCTGCTCAACGAGCAACCGCGACTGCCGCTCGTCGGTGGCGAGTTTGGCGACGACGTCGTGCTGTCCGTGGACGAGTTCACGAACCGGCTACTCGTCCTTGCGAGCCCCCAAGTGACACCTGGCTGTTCCGAATCGCGCTAGAAGCAGATTCCGAGACCTGGAGAGCGTGGGCACGATCACGGAGGGCTCGCGTGCAGGATTCGCAGCGCTTCTGAGGCTGTGCGAATACCGTCTCGGCTGCCGCACGTTTCGCGCTCCGATCGGCGATCCACCTGTTCACACCCGCCTCATCGCCTCGGTCGGTCTCATCGACGCCGCGCGCAGCGCCGGCCACGTTCCGCCGATCAGTCCGAGCACGAGCGCGAACGAGACGGCCGTGATCATGACCTCGGGCGTCACGCGGAACGCGAACGCGACCTCGGTGAACGTCTGGAAGTTCATCGCGCCGGTGTCCACGCCGTTCAGCGGTAGCGCGAGCAGACATCCGACCGCTCCGCCCGCGAGCCCGAGCACCAGTGCCTCAAAGAGGAACGACAGGAAGATCGCGTACGGGCGATAACCGATCGCCAGGAGGATCCCGATCTCGTACGTCCTGGCAGACAACGCCGCGAGCATCGTGTTCGTCGCCGTGAACACGGCCGCGGTCCCCATGACGATCGCGAGGAAGAGCCCGAGTCGGCGCAAGACGAACGACAGAGCCTCGGTCTGCGACGTGAGGTATTCCTTCTCCGTCATGACCTTGGACGGGACCTGCGGGTCCGCGTCCATGCGCGTTTTCAGCTCTTCGAGGTCCGTGCCGGGTTTGAGGATCGCGACGACGCGGTTCATCACCGGACGATCGAGCGCCTCGCCGATGCGATCGCGATCGCCCCAGATCTCGGACGAGAACGGGCCGTCGCTGTCGAACACGCCGACGACCTTGAACGGCGTCGTGTTCAACGTGAGCGTCGCGCCGACCTGACAATCGCGGATGCGCTCGACGAGCTTCTTGCCGACGATCACCTCGTCGGCGCCGGGCGCGAAGCGGCGACCTTCGACCTGCCGCACGCCGTTCCCATAGATCTCGAAACTACGCTGTGAAACGCCGCGAATCGGCACGTTCGTCTCGCCGCCGTCGATCTTGAAGCGGCGCACGGCGAGGTACATCTCGCCCGCGATCAGCGGCTCGCCGTCGGCGCTCGACTCGGCCTGTTGGAGCGACTTCGTGAGGATCTGCGAGCGCTCCAGCGTGAACACGCTGTCGCCCTCGTTCGTCGCTCCTTGCCGCAGGAACACGACGATGTCTTCACGTCCGCTCTCGGTGAACAGCGTCTCGAAGCCTTGCTGCAGCGCGAGCACGCCGGACAGGACCGCGACCGTCGCGCCGATGCCGAAGACGGTCAGCAAGGTCGCCGACCAGCGCACCCGCAGACTGCGCAAGTTGTAGCTCAGGGGGACGAGTGCCACGCGATTACCTCACGGCTCGAAGGGCGTCGATGACGGTCAGGGCTCGTGCGCGCAATGCTGGCGCGATACCCGCGAGGAAGCCGATCGCGATCGTCGCGGCGACCGCCTCCAGGATCGTCGGCCCGGTCACCTGGAACCCGGGGAACATGGCGCCGATCCCTTTCGCTATGCCCGGCTCGGCCATCTTCGCGAGCAGGATCCCGAGCGCGCCGCCGAGCCCGCACAGCACGAACGCCTGCAGGATCAGGATCCCGAACACGGATCCATCGGTGAATCCCAGTGCTTTCAACACACCGATGTCGCGCGTCTGTTCGCGCGCGGACATCAACATCGTGTTCAAGACGGCCAGCAAGATCGCGATCATCACGCCGCCGCCGATCGAGGACACGAGCAACGGCACGTTGCCGACCATCGAGACGAACTGCGCTTGGAACTCGGACTCGGACGTGGCTTGCACGGCTTGTGGGCCGTTCTCGAACATCGCGTCGACTTCGGACATGACGTCCACTGGTTCGGCGCCGGGCGCGAGCTTCATGACGAAGATCCCGACGTCGGGCGGCCCAGTCGCAATGCCCGCCTCGAGCGACTTCTCCAAGTACTCGTACGGGAAGAACAGCGTGTTCTCGTCGAGCGACTTCTTCCTCGAGCGATAGATGCCCGCGACCGTGTAGTCCCACGCGCCGCCATCGGTTTTCGGGTAGAGCGGGCTGATGATCGGAACCGTCTCGCCCACGTCGAAGCCGTACTTCGCGGCAGTTTCCGCGCCGATCAAGCACGAGTTGCGGTTCGCGAGGAACGCCTCCTTCGAACCTTCGACGAGGTAGAGCTCGGGATAGACGTCGAAGAGTTCCTTCGGATCGGTCGCGAACTGCGCGAAGAAGTTCGCCTGTTCTTGGTAGTACCCACCGAACCAGTTCCAGCGCACGAGCGACTCGACGCCGCGCACTTGCGCCAATTTCGGACCGTAGGACTGCGGCATCAGCACGAAGAGGCTGACCTTCGACTGGACGATGATCCGGTTCGCCGCCGCGTCGGCCACGCCCGCGTTCAGCGCGACGACGAGCGATCGCAGGACGCACAAGAGAAAGATCGCGACCGAGAGCGACAAGACGGTCAACACGAACCGCAGCCGGTGCTGCATGAGGTTCTTCGAGACGAGACGGAGCGGAATCATGTCAGCTCCGTGCCGTCGCGGTCACGGGTGTGTCGCCGAGCCGTTCGATGCGACCGATCGAGCCGCCCTTTTCCATGTGCACGATCGCGCGCGCGCGCTGGGCCGCCTCGGGGTCGTGCGTCACCATGAGGATCGTCTTGCCGAACTCGCGGTTTAGGCGTTGCAGGAGCTTCAGCACTTCATCCGCCGACTTGCGGTCGAGGTCGCCCGTCGGTTCGTCGGCCAGGATCAGCTTCGGATCCGTGACGAACGCGCGCGCGATCGCGACGCGCTGCTCCTGCCCGCCCGAAAGCTGCGAAGGCCGGTGACCACGACGGTCCGTAAGTCCGACCAGGTCGAGCGCAAGTTTCGCGTGCTCCCGGCGTTCGCTTCGCGACAGCTTCGTGAGCAAAAGCGGCAGCTCGACGTTCTCCTGCGCGGTCAGCACGGGGATCAGATTGAAGCCCTGGAACACGAATCCGATCTTCTCGGCGCGCCACGCGGCGAGTTCGGGGCCGCTCATCGCCGAGATGTTCTCGCCCTCGATCTCGACTGCGCCCTCGTCGCTCTTGTCGAGCCCGCCGATCAAGTTCAAGAGCGTCGTCTTGCCGGATCCCGAGGGGCCCATGAGCGCATAGAAGCCGCCCTGTTCCATGTCGAGATCGAGTGCGTCCAACACGGTCAGCGTCTCGCCGCCGCGCGCATATCTCTTCGTCACTCGACGCAAGCGGATCATCGGGTTCGTGGTCATGAGCGTGTCCTCTGTCTCGATTCCGGTGCGTTCGACGATCGGCGGATCATTTCGCCTTCTTTTCTAGACGGACTCGCGCGCCGTCTTGCAGATCCGGCGCTGGTTTCCGGACGACTTGCTCTCCCGCGACGAGGCCCTTCAGCACGACGACGCGACCGGCGCGCTCGGGCCCGAGTTCGATCTCGCGACGGCGGACGATGCCGTTCTCGTGCAGGAAGATCGCGGGCTTTCCACCCGTGCGCACGATGCAGTCGAGCGGGACGAGGATGCGCGCCTCCTGGGGCAGAGAACTGTCCGACGCCGCCGCCTTCGGATCCGCGACGGACGCGAACACGACGCGCACGCCCATTTCGGGACGCAGCTTGTCGTCGCGCTCGAGGAACGCGACGCGCACTTCGACCGTCGCCTTCGTGCGGTTCGCCGTCGGCCAGATGCGATCGACGCGCCCGGGATAGAACTTCGACGGGAACGCGTCGAGGTAGATGCGCGCTTCGGCGCCGACCGCGACGGACGCGAGCGAGGTCTCGGGCACTTCGGCCTGCACCTCGAGCGTCGCGAAGTCGACCATCGTGACGACGGATCCGCGCGCGTTCGACCCGCCCTGCGAGTTCGGGCTGACGACTTCGCCGACCTCGGCGTCCTTCAGCACGACGATGCCGTCGAAGGGTGCGCGCACGGCCGTCTTGTCGAGGGTCGCCTGCGCCAAGTCGCGCGTTGCGCTCGCGGCGTCCACGCGTGCGCGCGCCTCGGGCACCGAAGTCTCGGACGCGGCGAGTCGCGCCTCGCCTTGCAGCAAGCTCTTCTCCGCGGCCACGAGGCGGGAGCTCGCGCCCTGCAGCATCGCTTGTGCGTCGAGCAAGTCGCGTTGGGCGCGGTCGCGGCGGTCCGCGGTCTCCACGCCGCTTTCGAGCAGCTTCACCGCGCGATCGAAGGTGAGCTGGGCCAGCGCCAGCGACGCCTTGGCTGAATCGCCATCCGAGCGCACGGATTCGACGTTCGCGCGCAGCGTGTCGAGCTCGCTGCGCGCGGAGGTGGCGTTCGCGATCGTGACGTCGACTCCGCGTTCGGCGACGACGACGTCGGCCTCGGCGCGACGCACCGCGGCCGCGTATTCATCGGCGAAAAGCCGTGCGACGACGTCGCCCTTCTTCACGACCGAACCTTCGCTGACGTTGAGCTCGACGATGCGCCCCGGCGTGTCGGCGGACAACGCCGCGCGCGTTCGCGCGACGATGTACCCGTTCGCCGATGCACCCGTGGCCGCCGCGACGGCGGAGGCGTCGCGTTCCTGCACGCGCTCGACCTCGACGACGGGGAGCGACATCTGGGTCAGCTCGTCGCGGTAGAGAAACGCCACGATGGCGATGACGACGATCACCACGGCCCACTTGATCCACCACGGCAGCGTGCGCCGCCGCGTGCGCCCGCTCGGGCCACGATCGATCCGCAGGTCCTCCAAACGAGTGTCTGTCACGATTCGCTGATCCTCTCCTGCCGAACTACGAAGGCCGAAGAGTCTAACGGCGAGGACGCGGAACGAGACGTTCGGAGTCCCGCGCGCGGGCTCTCAACGGTCCTGTCCGCGGCGCGCGACGACTCTTGGTCGCGCGGTGCGGATCGGACGAACCGCGCTCGGTGGACGGCAACCCTCCCGTTACCGCATTCGCCAGCGCGGCTAGACCGGCCCGAGGCCGAGAGAGCTACAGAGGGCGCCGGGGCGAGGGGGTTCCGGCGCCCTCACTCACGCTGGAGCAGCGACTTGTCCGCGGCAGAATCGCAGCGTTCCCGCGACTTCCGAGCGCGAGCCAGCACGGACTCCTGACCCGCGGGTTCCTCGGTGAACATCGCGATCGCCTCGTCCAGATGCGAGCGGGCGCCGTCCGCGTCCCCGCTCGCGAGGAGTGCCTCGCCCAGCATGAGTTCCGCCAGCGCGAACCGCTGACCGCGCGGGGCTCCACTGGATCGCTGGACTTCGACCGCCTCACGAAAGAGCGGAAGTGCTTCGTCGCGCGACTTCGCCGTCCAGAGGAACGAGCCATAGTCGTACAACGCTTGCGCCAAGTAGCGCGGCGACGAACTTGGGTTCCGGCGGATCGCGAGCACGCGCTCCCACGTCGCTCGCGCCTCGGAGTAACGCTCGAGCGCCGCGAAGAGTTCGGCTTGCCGCGAGAGAGTCGTCGCGACTGCCGGATGCATTTCGCCCAAGCGTCGAACCTGGAGCGCGAGCGCTTCGTCGAGCTTCGATACGGCGGCCGCGTAGTCGCTACCGCTGATCAGCATGGCGGCTCGATTCGACAGGACATGTCCCAGCTCTTCCTCGCCGTCGACGTGGAGCGCGCGGCAACCGGTTTCGACTTCTTCGAGCAGTTCGTGCGCGCGTTCCGGTCGCCCCGAGCGCCACGAGGTCATCGCCAAATTCGACATCGACTGCAGCGTGAGCGGATCCTCCAGGCCCAGGATGCGACGTCGGATCGCGAGCGACTGTTCGAGTCGTTCCGCAGCCGCAGTCAAGTCGCCACGGTCGAGGTCGATGCCGGCGAGGTTGTTCACACTCTCCGAGACGGCCAGCGATTCCGGGTCGCTCGCGCGTCGCAGTGCCAGCGCCTCGATGTGCAACGCCTCGGCCTCGTCGAGACGGCCCAACCCACGCAAACATGCGCCGAGGTCGTTGGCCATCGAAGCGACGTCCGAGTGCGTCTCGGGCCCGTGCGCACGGTGGAGCGCGAGAGCGCGTGCGAAGAGTTCGGCCGCCAGCGCCAGCTCGCCCTTCGCGAATCGCAACTGCCCCAGCGTGCGCAGCGAGAGCGCGTACTCGAGATCGTCCTCGCCGAATGTTCGTGCCCGAATCGCCGCCGCTTCCGCGGCAAGCGTCTCCGCGCCGTCGAATTGCCCTAGGCGTTGAGCCACTTGCCCGAGGGAGTCCAGCAAGTTCGCGCGCAGGTGATCCTGGTCCGCGTACTCACGGCGCACACGATCGGCGTGCAGGAGGATCCGGCGTCGTTGCGCCTCGCGCTCGACTCCGTCCGTCGACGCGGATGAAGTCAGGAACGCGTCCATGAGGAACGCGGCGATGTCCTTGAACGATTGTGCTTCCACGCGCGCATGCAGGGCCTGCTCGCGCGCGAGCGCCTCGCCGTGGCGTGCCGCGACGACGCCGAACGCGAGGGCCAGGACCAGCGCGACGGCGGAAACCATCGCGATACGATTCCGCCGGATGAACTTCGAGCTCCGGTACGCGAAGGAATCGCCGCGCGCTTGCACGGGATGACCCGCCAAATGTCGCTCGATGTCGTCCGCCAGATCCTTGGCCGAGGCATAGCGACGCACAGGTTCCTTGCGCAGCGCCATCAGCACGATGCGGTCGAGATCACCGCGCAGCCGCCGACGCAGAGCGTTGGGCGTCGCGGCGCGACGGGACGCGAGCATCTTGGGTCCCGCATCCGGCCCGATCGGAGTACTCGGTCCCGCGACGTCTCCCCAGAAGGCTGTATTGCTCGGCCGGGTCGGCGGGCGCTCGAGCACCGCGCGGTGCCAGTCGACCGGGCTTTGATTCTCGCTGGGAAATGGGCGGAGCCCGGTGAGGAGTTCGTAGAGCACCACCCCGAGCGAGTACACGTCCATCGCCGTCGTGACGGGTCCGAGAGTGAGCTGCTCGGGGCTGGCGTAGTCGGGTGTCAGCGCGTGGCCGAGCGTCAGCGTCACGGAAACCGCGCTGGCCACGAGGCCGTCGTCCAGCACGCGCGCGATGCCGAAATCGAGCAGTTTCGGGCTGCCATTCGCATCGATGAGGATGTTGCCCGGCTTGAGGTCGCGGTGGACGACCAGGTTCTGGTGCGCGAAGTGGACCGTGCGACAGACTTGCACGAAGAGTCGCAAGCGCTCCGCGATCGACGCGTTGTTCTCGTCGCAGTAGCGATCGATCGGAACGCCATCGACGAGTTCCATCACGAGGTAGGGCCGACCGTCATTGGTCGTTCCTCCGTCCGTCAGCGCTGCGATGTTCGGATGGTGCAGCGCGGCCAGGGTGCGACGTTCGATCTCGAAACGACGTACGAGAGCTTCGGTCGCGAGCTCGATACGGATCAGCTTGATCGCGACTTCGTGTTGGAAGAGTCCGTCGCGGCGCTCGGCCCGATAGACGACGCCCATGCCACCGGCAGCGATCCGCCCGGTCAGGCGGTACGAGCCGATCTCGCGGCCGACCATCGGATCCACGACAGGACGCAACGCACCCTCGTCCAAGCGCTCGACCAGTTCGTGCGGGCGTTCGTCGGCGTCGAGCAGGCGGTCGAGTTCGCGGCGCAGATCGCCGTCATCACCGCATTCCGCGGCCAGGAACTCGGCACGCTGAGGCCCGCTCACGTCGAGCGCGCGATGGAAGAGACCGTCGATCTTGCGCCAACGTTCAGCGTCCATCGCGACCGTCCAACTCAGCGCGCAACCAGGCGCGCGCGAGCCTCCAATTACGTTCCACCGTCGACTCCGAGATGTCGAGCGCGAGTGCGAGTTCGGGCGTCGTCAAGCCGCCGAAGAAACGCATCTCGACGATCCGCGCTTGCACCGGCGCAAAGGCCTCGAGACGTTCGAGCGCCTCGTCGAGCGCCAGCACGTCCTCGGTGCGAACGGGGCCGCCGACCTCGACCTCCTCGAGCGGCACCCGACCGGGGTCACCGCCGCGCTTGTCGGCCTGGCGTCGACGCGCATGATCCGCGAGCACGCGCCGAATCGCCGTCGACGCGGCGGAGAAGAAGTGCGCGCGATTCTCGAAAGCCGTCGGTCGCCCGGCGAACAGTCGCATCCACGCTTCGTTCACGAGCGCGGTCGGCTGCAGTGTGTGACCGGGCCGCTCCCCGGCGAGGTCGCGTCGAGCAGCAGCACGCAAGTCGTCGTACAACGCCGCCGCGAGTTCCTCCGGCGCGCCCGGCCGGCCAGCTTGAACGTCTTGCAGAATCTGCGTGATCGCCAGCATGCAGGTGAACGGTCCTGGACAGCGTGGAAGTTCGGGATCGCCCGAACGGGTCCGGAGAGAACGGGAGGGCCAGCGTAGCCCTGGGACGCAAGTCGCGTCGGCCGAGGCGCCAGAATCTTGAAGGGTTTCGGGGCCCGTTTGCGCCTGTACGTGTGACCGCTCGAGCCCAGCCGGCCGAACCCGGTCCCCCTCATGAGCAACCCGACTGCCCTCCTCGCCTCGGATGTCCGTAAGCGGATCCCCGTGCCGCATCCACCGCCGCTACACCGCGTGCTCCGCCCGACCGTCGGGCCGCGGCCGAATCTG
>JAYTBY010000283.1:0-4085 GCA_043736755.1 Planctomycetota bacterium
GGCGGGCGTCGTCGCACTCCTCCTGATCTCGCTCGGCGCATCCTTCGTCGAACTCTGGAACTACCGCCTCGAATCCGACGGCGACGTCTTCCGCATCCGTCGCGGACTCCTGACGCGTGAGGTCCAGACGATTCCGCGCGGTCGCATCCAAGTCGTGACGGTCGAGCGACCCTGGTTCCTCACGCTCTTCGGACGCGCACGCGTCGAAGTCCGCACCGCGGGCGGGGTCAACGCGGGAGAGCGTGGCCGCAGCGGCGGCGGTCGCCACTTCGCACCGATCTTGCGCGCCGAGCGTGTGCCGGAGCTCCTCGCGCGCATCCGACCCGGCCTCGATGTCGGAACGGCGTCGTGGAGACCGCTCGGTCGCACGGCACCGCGGCGGATCCTGATCAGCGCACTGCTGCCCCTCCTCCCCGTCGCCGCACTTGCGATCTTCTTCCTCGAGTGGTACGGCGGCGCGGTCGCGCTCGTCCTCGTCGCACTGTCCGTGTTCTCCGCGCGTCGACGCGCGAAGAACGTGGGGTTCGCGCGCGAAAGCTGGGGCGTCGGCCTGCGCGAGGGCGCGTTCTCGATCCGTGAGCACGCGACCTTCACGGACAAGATCCAGTGCGTCGACCTCGTCGAGAGCCCGTTCGATCGCCGCCATCGTCACGCCACGTTGCGCATCGACACGGCCGGAGCGCTGGTGCGCTCGGGCGCGGACGTCTCGATCCACTACCTCCCGCGCGTCGAAGCCGAAGCCTTGCGCGAGGAACTCGTCGGAGCCGCGGCCAGCGCGCGCTTCCGCTGGTGAGCGCGTGGAGGTGCGAGAGGGCTCGTGAACCGGCTCGCGCGCGTCGCTAGCCTGTTCGCGCTCCAGATCTCGGCCGATGGACGCCGATCCAGGCCCTTCGACCGCACTTGAGTACCTCCATGACGAATCCCGCCAAGCCCATCTTGTGGATCCCCGGCCCGACCGAAGTCCGGCCTGAAATCCTGGCCGAATGCGCGCGCCCGATGATCGGGCACCGCTCGAAGGCCATGACGACGTTGACCGAACGGCTCGATCCGCACTTGAAGCTCGCGTTCGGACTCCGCGACGGATCCGACGCGCAAGTCGCGGTGCACACGTGCGCCGGGACGGGCCTCATGGAGTCCGCGTTGCTCGGTGTGGGCCAGCGCGTCCTGTGCATCGTGAACGGCAGCTTCAGCAAGCGCTTCCACGAGATCGCGGTCGCGCTCGGCAAGGACACGGTGAAGCTGTCGGCGCCGATGGGCTCGCAAGTGCCCTTCGCAGACATCGAGAAGGCGCTCGCGAGCCAAGGTCCGTTCGACGCGTTGACGATCGTCTCGAATGAGACGTCGACCGGTGTGCGCACGCCGCTCGCGGATCTCGCGGCCGTCACGAAGAAGTTCCCGGACGTGATGGTCCTCGTCGACCTCGTGAGCTACATCGCCGGCGCACCGGTCGACTTCGACGCGAACGGTTTCGACTTCGCGTTCGCCGGGATCCAGAAGGCTCTCGCATTGCCGCCCGGTCTCACGATCGCGGCGGCCTCGAAGCGCTATCTCGACGCGGCGAAACTACGCAAGAACCGCGGCTACTACCTCGATCCGGTGAAGGTGTTCGAAGGACACCAAGAGCGCGCGACGATGGCGACGCCGTGCATCTCGCTGTACTACGCGCTCGCGAAACAGCTCGAGGACATCTCGGCCGGCGTCATGTTGCCCGACAACCAAAAAGGCAAGACCGGTCGCGCGGCGTGGCAAGCGCGCTTCGACGAGCACACGCGGATGCAGCAAGTCACGGAGGCCTGGGCCTCGAGCAACGGACTCGAACTCCTGCCGGAACCGCGTTATCGCAGCACGACGATCTCGTGCGTGAAAGCCGGCGACGTCGACGTGCCCGCGTTCATCACGGCGATGAAGGCGAAGGGGCACGAGCTCGGCAACGGCTACGGCGACCTCAAGGACAAGACCTTCCGCATCGGTCACATGGGTGACCACACGGAAGCGCGCCTCGCGGAGATGCTCCAGACCGCCGACGACGTGATCGTGGCGGTGCGCGCGGCGAAGAGCGGGGTCTAGGCCGCGGAGAGCACCCTCCTCCCGTCAGGAGAGGTGCCACAGAACGCAGCGGAATCGGGCATTTCGTGCAACGATGCGCGTGCCCGGGGTGGAGATGCGGCAACGCGACCTCTCCGGTCCGTCGTGCGTTCGTCTCCGCCGAGTCCCTTGCCGAGTCCCCCGCCGTGCCGAAGTCCATCCCGCTCCGCACCGTTCTCCCGCTCGTCCTCGCGCTGCCGATCGGCGCACAGACCACGATTCGCGTGACCGCCGGGATCGGCGGCGCCGAGCCCAACGGGACTTCGGCCAGTCCCCACATTTCGCGGGACGGTCGATTCGTCGTGTTCTCGAGCGAGGCCGACAACCTGGACGCGAATGACACGAGCGTGGGACCCGACGTGTTCCTCTACGACGCGAACAGCGGCACGGTCGCACTCGTCTCGGCGCGCGATCCGGGTCCGAGTTCCTCCTCACCGATCACGTCTCCGGGCGTCAGCGACGACGGGAACATCGTCGTGTTCGCGAGTTTCGCGACGAACCTCGCGCCAGGATCGATCGGGTTTCACGACATCTTCGTTCGCGATCGCGCCGCCGGGACCACGACGCGCGTCACGAGCGGTTGGCTCGGGAACTCGAGTGAGCCGGAGATCACTCCGGATGGCCGGTACATCGTGTTCGAGAGTCAGGCCAACAACGTCGTTTCCAGCGGGCCGGACAGCGACGTGATCCTCCACGATCGACAGACGGGCACGTTCGCCCTCGTGAGTCAGAACACCGGGGGGACGCCGGGCAACGGTCACTCGGCAGGCCCCTCGATCTCGGCCGACGGACGGATCATCGCGTTCACCTCCGAGGCCTCGAACTTCCTTCTTTCCGATACGAATGCCGTGGCCGACGTTTTCGTCCGCGATGTCGTCGCGGGCACGACGCGGCGGGCGAGCATCGGTGTGTTCGGCAATGCACTCGCGTTGCCGAGCACGGCCGGAAACGTATCGGGAGATGGTCGGCGCATCGTCTTCATGACCTCCGACGGGACCACGACCGCGGGCGACACGAACGGCGTCGAGGATGTCTTCTACTTCGATCGAACCGCCGGGCTTCCCGGTCGCGCGAGCGCGCCGCCGTCGCGGCAAGGCGGAAACGGCTTCTCCAACCAGGGTACGATCTCACGCAACGGTCGCTATATCGCCTTCCGATCGGCAGCCACGGACTTGGTCGGCATCGACCCCACGCCGGTGTTCCCCGACCTCTACGTCAAGGACCTCGAGACGGGAGCGGTCGAGATCATCAGCCTCTCGTCGACAGGCACGGCGTCGAACGTCGCGCGCACGCCCTCGATCTCCGCCAACGGACGCTTCGTCGCGTTCGTCGGGCACGAGGGTCTCGTACCCGGCGACGCGATCGGCTTCCCTGAGGTCTACATCCGCGACCGCGGCGCGATCGTCTACACGACGCCGTGCGCGGGAGACAACTTGTCGACGCCCTGTCCCTGCGGCAATCCCGGATCACTGGGCAACGGCTGCGAGAACTACGGGCTCACCGGCGGCGCGCGCTTGGTGGCGACGGGAAGTCCAAGCGTCACGGGAGATACAATCCAACTCGCGGTCACGGGCCTGCCGGTCTTTCCGACCGCGATGGGCTTCAGCCAAGGCGACGCGCTGCAGAACAACGGACTCGGCGTCGGGTTCGGCGACGGCGTGCGTTGCATCGGCGGACAAGTCCTGCGCCTGCGCCAACGCCAGTCCATCACCGGCGAGTCCGCGTACGGATTCGGCGTACCGGGAGATCCGGCGGTCTCGCTGCAAGGCCAAGTCGGCCCTGTCGGCGGCACGCGCTTCTACCAGGTCTCGTACCGCAGCGTGGGCAGCTTCTGCTTCCAGCAGAAAGTGAACTGGAGCAACTCGATCGCGATCGTCTGGGAACCGTAGACAGCGCTCGGCCCCGTGGCGATTCGCTCGGTTTCATAGCGATTCGCGCGGTTTCATAGCGGTTCGCGCGGCTCCAGGGCAATTCGCTCGGCTCCGGGGCGATTCGCCCCA
>JAYTBY010000284.1:0-4085 GCA_043736755.1 Planctomycetota bacterium
CGCGGCGATGTCGCGCATCTTTTCGTCCTGAAAAGGCAGCACCGACGCCTCCGTTCCCGACAGCGGTTCGCCGCGTGGCTCATGGAAGAGCGAGCGCGCTTCGTGAATCACCGTGACCGACTCGAGATCCGTCCACGCTCGTTCCAGGGAACCGTGCGATCCGCGCGCGCGCCACAAGTCGGCGAGGTCGTCGAGGAGGCGTTGAGCTCGCGCGCCTTCGGGTTCCGCCAAGTCGGCGCGCGCCAGGATGCGCGGCAGACGGAACTCGTCGAGCTCGCGCTCCCATTCGCCGCGTCGCGTCGCGATCCAGGTGTCGAGTCGCGCACGATCCCACCGCAGTGCGCGCGAGATCCAGGTGAGCTCGAAGGTCACCGCGAGTGCTTCGGTCGGCACGCGTCCGGCCGCGAATCCGGTGGCCGTCTCGAACAACTCGTCGGCCGCGGCGTCCTCTTGATCGGAACGACGCGCGTCGAAGTGAGCGAGGAGACGCGCGAGCGGCGCGCCCGTCTCGCCCGCGAGGAGGTCGCCGTCGTCGAGGAGGCTTGCGAGCGTAACGAGGTCCGCGCGCGCCTCCGTGGCGCGCCGCGCGACGGAGTCGAGCACGCTCTCGGGACTCGAGCGCCGCACGCTCGCCGCCAGCGCGCTCCACGGACGATCCCCCTCGCCATTCTCGATGCGTTGGCGCGCGAGACCTTGCTCGCGTCGAGAGAGACCGAGGAGTGCCGTCGCGTAGAAACGCAGATCCGTTGCGCGAGCTCGGCGCGCGTCGACCTCGGGCTCGGGCGACTCGCCCGCGAGCACGACACCGTCGGCGTCGGCGAGTGCCGCACCGCCGCCGAAGGCATCGATCGCGGCCGGTGCGAGCGACGCGACGCGCCGGCACCACGCCTCGACCTGCGGCTCCGTCTCGGCCAAGCCCACGGGGCGGCCTTCGATCACCGTGCGCGCATGTGCCGCGAGTCCGAGCGGGTTTCCTCGGCGAAAATCGCGATAGACGAACTCCAAGCTCGCGACGTCCTCGTCCGCGACGAGCACACGGCCCTCGCGATCGAGGAATCGACCGCGGTGGTAGGGCACCAGGCGGGAGCTCGTGCGAAAGCTCGCCGCCTGCGCGGCCCAGACCTCGTGCTCGACGACCTGGACCTGGAACGTGCGCATCGCGATCACGACGAGCCCGAGGATCACGGTCAGTCCGAGCGGTTTCAGCCGGCGTTGCGCTACCACTCGCGGCTCCAGAGAGGCGACAGCCCCGGCAGTCGCGCGAGCAGCGGCCCGAGCACGAGGGCTGCGAGTGCGGAGGCGATCGCGACAGGAATCGCGCTGCCGAACGCGCCGACGAAGTCGATCGAGCTCGCGGCTCCACGCGCGTCGCGAGCGATGAGGACGAAGGCTTGGAAGAATCCCGCTGCGGCGAGCGTGCCGAGTGTGCGCCCGAGGGGGCCGGACAACTCGAACGCGCCGCGCAGGAGCAGCGCCGCGAGCAAGGCGCCCAGGATGCCGGTGATGAGCACGAGCGGTGGCTCGCCGCTCGTCGCGGCACGCGCGAACGCGGTGAGCAGGACGATGAGGCCCAAGTCGCCGGCCTCGGCGCGCGCGAGCACGACGACGGACAGGACGAGCGCCGCGTCGGGGACGAACGATCCGGCGGAATGGCGCGTGAGCAGACCCTGCAAGCCCGCGAGCGACATCGCCCAGAGGAAGAACAGCGTCCAGCCGAGGATGCGCTGCCCGGGTCGACGCGCGGCTCTCACGGTCCCTCCTCGAGCGGTGTCGGCGCGAGTCGCACGCGAACGCGCAGCAAACTGGCCGGATTCTGCAGCGGCACGAGGCGCAGCACGTGTCGACCCGGTCCTTCCGGGATCACGCACGTACCAACCCACAGTCCCGTCGGCACGCCGCGATCTCCCGCCGCCGTGGCGATCCGAGCGGGACCAGCGCTGCGCCCCATCGCCTCGACGTGATCTTCGCGCGCAATCCACTCGAGGAGCACAGCCCCGTCCGCCTCGAAGCCGAGCGATCGCAATCGACCGAGTTGGAGCGGCTCACGTCGACCGGAGAGAGCCGCGACTCCGCCGAACTCGAGCACGGGATCGCCGAGCATGGCCGCGATCGCGCGACCATCGTTCGCTTCGACGACGCGTCCGACGAAACGCGCGCCGAGCCCGAGCGCAGCGCCGACCTCCACACGCGCGGCATCGTCGAACGTCAAGTGGCGCGTGCGACGATGCGGCGACGAATCGCCGGCCAATGCGATGCGCGCGCTCGTCCACCGCGCGTCGTCGAACGCGTCGTCGGCGAAGAGTGGTCCGGCCGTCGCGAGCTCGGGCCCCCCGACGATCGCCACCGCCGACAAACCATGCGCGTAGTCGAATGCGGTCTCGACTCCGAGGATCGAGCGCCCGCGGTCGGAAAGAACGCGCAAGTTCCCGATGCGGAAACCGTCGGCGCGTGCTCGACGTTCCGCACGCGGACCGGCCGCCGATTCACCGACGACGACCGTGCCGGATGCGATGGGTCGGCTTTCGAAGCGCGCGCCGAGGAGCAACGACGCGCTGCGTCCGACCCGCGCTTCGACGAGTCCACCGACGACCAGCCCCGCGGAGTCCGGTGCGCCGTCGTGAACGACCGCACCGACGCGATGGCGTTCGTCCGTGACGAGCTCGACGACGCCTTCGCCGGCCCGGCGACGGTCGACTTCGCGCACACGACCGACGTACGCATCCCCTTGCACGACGGGCATGTCGACTTCGACTCCCGCTCCGGGTGGGAAGCGCACGCGGAGGAGGTCGCTGTCGTCGGGATCGCGCTCGAGAACCTCGGCCACGAGGAACGCGCGATTCTCGCGCAGACGCGGATCGCTCGGGAGCGCGGCCTCGATCTGGGCCGCGAGCAACTGGCGCGACGACGCGCGCTCCAGAGCGAACGCTTCATCGGCGTGCGCGAGCGTCGCGCGCACTTCGCGCGTCGACAACCATCCGAGTGGCCGCAAGAGCTCGCGTGCGAACCGTGCGGGCACGAAGAGGAAATCGACCGCGCGCTCGACGGGCGGAAATGGGCGCAACGCCAGCGCGGCGAGCACGAATGCACCAGCGAGGACGATCGTCCTCGATCCCGACCACGACAACACCGCGGAGTCCCCCCTGCCGCGCGAACCGACTTCGGCCGCGCTACGACGTTTTCTCTACCATTCGCGTGCGGACGAATCCCGGGCGAGCGCGAGGCCGTTCCGCCGACGCGCGGTGCGAACTCGTTCGCGTACCACATCGTCCGCCGGATCAGTCGTCGTCGTCGGACGAGAGGACCGGCGCGAACACCTCGAGGTTCTCGAGGAAGATGCCCGTTCCGCGGGCGACCGCCGTAAGCGGATCATCGGCGACGCGTGCCGGGATCGACAGGCTTTCCGAGATCGCCTCCGCGATCCCGTAGAGCAGCGATCCACCGCCGCACAAGGTGATCCCGGAGTCCACGAGGTCGGCCGACAGTTCAGGCGGTGCTTCCTCGAGCACCCCGCGCACAGCCTCGCTGATCAGGCGCACCGGCGCGCTCAATGCCTCGCGGATCTCGATCGATGTCACGGTCGTCTTGCGCGGGAGGCCGGAGACGCTGTCGCGTCCCTTCACGTCCATCGTGAGCTCTTGCTTCATCGGCCAAGCCGAACCGATCGTGAGCTTGATGCGCTCCGCGGTCTGCTCACCGATGAGGAGGCTGTGCTGGCGCCGCAAGTGCGCTGTGATCGCCTCGTCCATCTCGTCGCCGGCGATACGCAAGGACCTCGCCACGACCATCTCCGCGAGTGCCAGCACCGCGATGTCCGTCGTGCCGCCGCCGATGTCGACGATGAGCGAACCGTAGGCCTCGCGCACGGGCAGATCGATCCCGAGGCCGGCGGCCATGGGCTCGTCGATGAGATAGACCCGGCGCGCTCCGGCGCGTTCCGCCGAGTTGATCACCGCGCGACGCTCGACCGCCGTGATGCCGACGGGCACGGCGATCACGATGCGCGGCTTCACCCACGCGCGACCGCCGTGCACCTTCGTGATGAAGTAGCGCAGCATCTTCTCGGTCACGTCGAAGTCGGCGATGAC
>JAYTBY010000285.1:0-20311 GCA_043736755.1 Planctomycetota bacterium
ATTCTCGATCCCGAGGACGCCGAAGAAGTCCAGCGCACGCAAGTACGCGATCGATTCGCCCTAACCGTCGACCTCGAAGTGAGTCCGCAGCCCACGGCGGGCCCGATGAGCGCAACCGGCGGCGAGAGCCACAACCCCCGCTGGCTCGACGACACTCGATTCGAGCCTTCCGAGCGTCACGTCCGGGAGGTCGAGAGCGCGATTCCAGACCCCGAGCCATTCGCTGGTTCCGGCAGGATCCAGGCGGCGCGGTAGTTCGATACGAGTCGTGCTGTCCACGCGGTCAGCATGTGGATCGAGCCCACGCTTGGCCAGGTATCGGCGCGCACCGTACCCTCTTCGCCCTTCACAACTCTCGCAGAGGATCCCATGGCCGAATCACGCATCACTCCCCGCTCGAAGGACTACGCCCAGTGGTACCAGGACGTCATCCGCGAGGCGGGTCTCGCCGAACCGGCTGAGGTCGTGCGCGGATGCATGGTCATCAAGCCGCACGGCTATGCGATCTGGGAGAAGATGCAGGCCGATCTCGACCGCCGCTTCAAGGAGACGGGCCACCAGAACGCGTACTTCCCGCTCTTGATCCCGCTGTCGTTCCTCGCGAAAGAGGCCCAGCACGTCGAGGGTTTCGCGATGGAGTGCGCGGTCGTCACGCACTCGGGGCTGAAGGCCGTCGACGGGAAGCTCATCGTCAAGAACGAGCTCGAGGAGCCGTACGTCATCCGTCCGACGAGCGAGACGATCATCGGTCACTTCTTCGCGAAGTGGATCGACAGCTACCGCGACTTGCCGCTGCTGATCAACCAGTGGGCGAACGTGATGCGCTGGGAATTGCGCACGCGCTTGTTCCTGCGCACGGGTGAGTTCCTGTGGCAAGAGGGCCACACAGCGCACGCGAACCACGCCGAAGCGCGCGAGGAAGTGCAGCGCATGCTCGACGTCTACCGCGATTTCGCGCACGAAGTCATGGCGATGCCGGTGATCCAAGGCGTGAAGACCGAACACGAGCGCTTTGCGGGTGCAGTCGAGACGCGCTGCATCGAAGCGCTCATGCAGGATGGCAAGTCGCTGCAAGCGGGCACGAGCCACGATCTCGGTCAGAACTTCGGGAAGGCTTTCGACGTCACGTTCCAAAGCGAAACCGGCACGCGCGAGCACGTCTGGCAGACATCGTGGGGTGTTTCGACGCGGCTCGTCGGCGCGCTCGTGATGACGCACTCGGATGACGAGGGGCTCGTGCTGCCGCCGAAGCTTGCCCCGATCCACGTCGTCATCGTTCCGATCTGGAAGACCGATGCGGAGAAGACGCAGGTCTGCGAAGCCGCGCACCGAATCGCGAAGGACCTGCGCGGTGATGGTCTCGCCGTGAAGGTGGACGACCGCGACAACCTGCGGCCGGGCGACAAGTACTACGAGTGGGAGCGCAAGGGCGTACCCGTGCGCATCGAGCTCGGTCCGCGCGATCTCGCGAGCCAGAGCGTGATGATCAAGCGCCGCATCGCGCCGCTCGACGCTACGGGCAAGCCGACGAAGGAGAAACTGCCGATGCAGGATCTCGGGCTCGCGATCGGCCGCGTGCTCGACGAGTTCCAGGTCGAGCTGTTCCGCCGCGCGAATGCGCACCGCGACGCGAACACCGTCTCGGTCGACACATGGGACGAGTTCGTCGCCGTCTTCGCCGGCGACGGCTCGAAGTTCGTGCACGCACACTGGGACGGCACGGCCGAGACCGAGAAAGCGATCAAGGACGCGACGAAGGCGACGATTCGCTGCTTGCCGCTCGAGGGACACGGTCCGGCGGCGACGCCTGGCAAGTGCATCAAGACGGGCAAGCCGAGCGCGCGCCGCGTGCTGTTCGCGAAGAACTACTGATCGACCGCGGGCCCCGGGCTCCCACCGTCGCTCGGAGGATCGTCGTGCAGGACGCTGACGTCGCTCGACTTGCACTGGCGTGTCGAGCGAGCGAAAATAGTGTCCATGCAGTGCGCGATCCGTGCCTTCCTCGCCGCGGCACTCGCGGTAGGCGTCCCCGCGACAGCTTCGCGAGCGGGTGAACTTCCAGCGCAGGCGCCCTCGGCTGAAGCGAAGCCGCACACGTGGCACCAAGCGGCGGCCAAGTCCGGACTGCGCTACGCCTGGCTCCTGCCGAAGGACTACGACGGCAAGTCGAAGCGCAGCCTCACCGTGATCCTGCACGGCACGGGCCTCGACTATCGCTGGGGTTCGGCGAATCATCCCCCGGGAGTCATGCGGCCCGACGACGTGCTCGTTTCCGTCGATGGCACATCGCCGGGTCCTGACGATTCGCGCCTGTTCCTCGGCGAAAAGAAGGATGCCGAGGCATTCGCTGCGTTCCTGCTCGAGATGCGCGAGGCCTTCGCGATCGAGAGCGTCTACCTCTACGGCCACAGCCAGGGCGGATTCTTCGTCGTCTACTTCGCGGGCGAGTATCCGAACATGGCCTCGGGCGTCGTCGCGCACGCGTCGGGCGCGTGGAACTGGTCGAAGATGACGACGCCGGTGAAGAAGGTCGCCATCGCGTTCCAGCATGGCACGCGGGATCCCGTCGTGCCGTACGGGCAGAGTCCCGGTTCGCGCGATGCGTACGCGGATGCAGGTTTCGAACTGCTCCATCTGCACCGACTACAGGGCTACAACCACTGGCCGAACGCAGTGCGCTCGACGGAAAGCCTCGATTGGTGCGAAGGCCTGACGACGACGGACCCGGCGCGCGCTCTCGCGGCAGCTGTACGCATCCTCGAGCCGAAAAAGGCCGACCAATACCAGTACGAGACCATCGTCGACTTCGCGGGAGCGCGTGCCGTGCTGCGCCGGTTGGAGAAGAAAGGTCCAACACCGTTCGCCGAAGTCCCAGCGGACGTCGTTCAGCGTGCAGCCGCTGCGATTGCGAAGGTCGAAGCCGAGGGTGCGAAGCACGTCTCTGTGCTGGAGAAGTCCGTGAAGGCGCGCAAGGACCTGGCCTTGAAGAGTGCGGCGTGGCTTGGTCACCTCGTTGCGCTGCGCGAGGACTTCCGCGGTGTCGATTCGGTCGAGTCCTACGTCAAGAAGATCGGCTACGACGCCGAGCAAGCCTCACAGAAGAAGGCGTCGAACGCGATCTTCGAAGCGTGGTACGGATCCAGTCCGCCGCGCGCAATCTACGAGACGATCGTCACGAACCTCGGTGGCGCGTTCCTCGTAGAAGGACTCCCGGCGGAACTCGCCGAGCGCATGGAGTCCTGGAAGAGCGGCGCAAAGGGCTTCGGGATCGACGCGACAATGCTGAAGAAACACTCTGATTTCGAGGCCTTTGAGGACGGCTGGAAAGCCGGAAGCGACGCCTACCGCGCCGTGTGGAGGTCGTGGAAGGGACTCTGAGAGCGTTTGAACACATCGAATCTACACGCTATCCGCCACCATCTGCGCTGCTCCGCAGCGCGAGAGCGGTTAGTTTTTCACGCGCTCTGAGCCCGGATGATTCACGAGCCGCGTGCGTTGTGACTGAAGTTCTGGCCGTTGGTCGCCCGGTCTGAACATGGTCTGCGCTGGACAGACCGGCCCCCTCCCCGATCAGACGGAGGTCACCTGGACCGGCGTGTCGCTTTCTGGCCGGCTCAGATGACAGGTCTCGAGCGCCCGAGGCGCGAGAGCAGCCGCACCCACGCATCGCTCGCGCTCTCGGCGACGTGCACGTGGATGCGTCGTGCGCTGCGCGTCACACGCGCAGCCACGTCGATGAGGATTCGTTGGACTCGCTGGAGTCTCGGCAAGCTCTCACCATCGCTCGAGAGCTCGTCCTTCGACAGCCAGCGCAGCGCATGGAGCAGTCCATCCGCAAGCATGTACAGCAGGTACGTGCTCGCACTCGCGTTCGCACACCACGCTGCTTGTCGCGCGTCGTCGCCCTTGCGGCTCGTGCGCGAGAGCTTCGGCTCGAGTCGGCTCTTCAGTTCACCGAAACGCGACTCGCTCGTGCCGCGCTGGCGATAGCGCTCGAGGATCGTCTCTGGCTTCGAGTGCCGGTTGTTCGTGACGAGGAAGAAGGAGTGCGGGAAGAGTTCGCCGGGTGTTTCCTGCACGACGAGGATGACGCGCCGATCCTTCGGCGAGCGGCGGCCGGTGTAGTTCAGCGAATGGACCCACTCGCGCGGCTCGCTCGAGCGCTTGCGGGGCAGCTTCAGGTGGGGCTTCGCCATGCGCTTCAAGATCGGGTTACTCGCGAGATGGAAGATGTAGCGAGTTCCGCGCGCTTCCAGCGCCTCCAGCATGGCACCGTTCGAGAAGCCAGAGTCCCCGCGCACCAAGACGGAGCGCCCGACGGCTCGCTCGAATCGTTCGACTACCTCGAGCACGAAATCGCGCACATCCTCGGACGTTTGCACGTTGCCTGGCCGTAAGCGCGCGCTGAGCATCGTTCCGGTCTCGCCATGCAACGCCATCAACGGATGCAAGCAGCGCCCGCGGTAGTAGCCGTTCCAGACCGAGCCGGGCTGCTGCCCGTGTGACGTCACGGGCATCGAGTCCACGTCGATCGTGTGCGGACCATCGCCAGCCTTCGCAGCCTCGCGGATCACGCGCCATCCCAGATCGAAGAGCGCGCCGTTCAACGCGCGCTGATTCTGCTCGAGGCCGAGGACGCGATGCGTGCGCGCAAACGTCGGCCGCGAAAGGTCCGCCGAATCAATCAGCGCCGATGTGCCCCGCCGGTCGGCAGTGCTCAGTCGTACGAGCGGGTCGCTCGCGAGAAGCACGGCCTCCCGCTGCGAGGTGAAGCCCGCGGCCAGAGCGAAGATCCTCGTGCGCAACTGCGGCAAGAGCGGTTGCGACGCGCAGTTCACGCGCCGCGGATCGTCGAGCTGATCGGCCAAGCGCGATGTCGTCCGCCAGCGCTCGTCCAACTCGCGCAGCAGCAGTACACCCGCGTTCGAACTCAGATGCTCGTCATGCCCGGCGAGCCGGACCGAACGGTTGAAGGAGAAGCTCCGATTGCGACGCTTGCGTTCACCCATTGGGGGCTCCGGACGATTGGTCGTGTGACAACACTCTGATCGGCAAAAAAGGCCCCGAGTGGACGTGATCTCAACTTCTTTCGTGAATCATCCGGGCTGAGAGCGTGTGAAGACATCGAGCCTACACGCTCTGGAGACACCATCTGCGCCGCTCCCGCGGCGCGTCGCGTGTGAATTCTTCACACGCTCCGAGAGGCCGTTGAAAAATCGAGTCTCAGGCTCTCGAAACGAGGGTCGCCACTTCCGCGGCGCGGCGCCCGTGACTTCTTCGCCGGCTCTGATTCGTGAGCAAGTTCCACGAGACGAGCTCGAAGCCCGAGATCCCTGACGGCGTATACTTTCGTCTCAGTCCCCCGAGGAGTTCCCCATGCGTCAGTTCCCTTTCCGGCCGACCGTCCTCTTGCTCGTCATCTCCGCCGTAGCGGTGCCCGTCACCGCGTTCGTGCTGCGCGAGGACCCGGCGACGGCCGAAGAGTCCGAGTCCGAGCGCAAGGAGCGCAAGGCGCGCAAGTACTTGGAACTGATGAACCACCGTCAAGTCATGGAAGAGACGACGGTCGTCAGTACGGAAGCGTTCGCCAAGATGGGACTGCCGGAGTCCTTCACCGAGTCGTTCACGGATCGGTTCGACTACGACCGCATGATCGACGAGGCCGTCGAGATCTACGCTCTGAAGCTCGAGGAGGAGACCCTCGATGCACTGATCGCGTTCTACGCGAGCGAGCAAGGCCAGGTCTTCGCGGGCGAACTCCCGGAGATCTCTGTCGCGATCCTGCGCAAGGGACAGACGTACGGCGAAGAGCTCGCCATCGAGATCATGCAAGGCAAGTGATCGCGTGTTCTCGGATCAGAGCTGCGAGCGCAGCTGGTACCAGAACCAGTCCTTGAAGCTGTCCCAGCGCGACAGTGCCTCGACGTCGGCCAGCGTGATCTCGCGACAGCGCGCGACGTCGAGCTCGAACTCGCGCTGCAGCTTCGCCGCGAGCGGCACGTCGATGCACACGAGCGACACCTCGAGGTTGTGCACCAGACTTCGGTGATCGAGGTTGTAGCTCCCGATCGTCGACCACACGCCGTCGATGATCCCGGCCTTCGCGTGCATCATGCTCTCGGGCCATTCGAAAATGCGCATGCCGGCCGAAAGCAACCGCCGGTACAGATAGCGGCTCGCGTGGTGCACCGCCTGAACGTCGGAATCGGACGGCACGATCACGCGCACCGACACGCCGCGCTCGGCGGCCTTGCCGAACGCACGACGCAGGCTGCGCTGGGGGATGAAGTAGGCGTTGAGGATCGAGATGTCGGTCCGCGCCGCGGCGATCGCGTGCAGATACGCACGGTGCATGCGCCAGCGTGAGCGGACGCCGGTGTTGTCGACGACCTGCGCGCCGAGCACGTTCCGTCCGAGCGACGGCGCGGGCACGACGGGCTCCGGCAGGCGCTCCTCCGTCGCCTTCGTCCACGTACGGCGGAAGGAGATCATGAGCTCGTGCACGGCAGGCCCTTCGAGCCGCGCATGCCAGTCGTGCCAGCCTCCGCCGCCCGCTTCCTTCGACTCGTACTCGAGCCCGAGGTTGATCCCCCCGGTGAAACCAACCTGACCGTCGACGACCAGGATCTTCTTGTGGTCGCGCTGATTCAGGCTGCTCATGCCAGAGCGGCGACGCCACGGCGCGACCGGGTTGTAGATCGCGGTCCTTCCGCCTGTCGCGCGCAACGGCTCGAAGAACGAATCGGCCAAGCCGAGCGAGCCGACCGCGTCGTACATCATCCGCACTTCGACGCCGGCTCGCGCGCGCTCGACCAGCGCGTCGCGGAAATCCTGCCCGACGCGATCGTCGCGCACGATGTACATCTCGAAGTGGATCGCGCGGCGCGCCGAGCGGATCGCCGCGAGCATCGACGGAAACGCCTCGTGTCCCGAGCGTAGCGGCGTGACGAGCGTGTGGCGCCGCACCAACTCGGGCCGACGCACGTAGCGCCAAGGACCTTCGCCCGTCGGACGGATCAACCGTCGCGCGACGACCTTCGGCAGCTGCAAGCGCGGCAGGTGGATCTGCATCACGCGAGGCACGCCGATCCTGGGCGTTTCACATGAACGCTCGCACCGACACGGACGTCACCCGGCACCACGACGCGAGCGAGGACACCGCGTGTTCGTCGCCCCGTGCGATTTCCACGGGCGACGCGCTTGGCCGCCAGCGCACCGTAGCGCTCGACGAACGACGCGCACGGACGATGCGGGTCGGGTGTGATTCCCAAGACGACATCGCCGATCGTCAGCAGAGATCCCACGGCCAAGTTCTTCTCGGACAAGTCGAGATCGACCACGAAGTTGTCGCCAGCGGGCGCGAAACGCTTCGGATCGCTGTCCGCGATCGCGCGCAGCACGTGGACGTTCATCAGACTGATCTGCGCGCCAGATTTACGACCCGCGTCGAGTTCCCAGCGATCGCCGTGCAGTCCGCGCTCGACCGAGACATGAGCCTCGACCGGCTCGGCCCGTTCTCCCCGCCGCGGGCGCAGGACGATGAGCTCGAAGCGTCCGAACGTCAGCGGCGATCGCTTGATGCGCGCGAGCCAGAAGTCGTGACGGAACGAGAGGTCCATCATCGGACTCACGAACTCAGGCGACCTCGCGCAACCGTGCCAGCGCATCGCGCGCCGCGCCGCTGTCGAGCGACCGTGTGGCGCGGTCGACACCCTCGGCCAGCGTGAACACGAAACCGCCGGCCTTGAGGATCAGCGCCGCGGTGAGCAGCGTCGCGTTACGCGCCGGTCCCATGTCCCCAGCGAGAACGGACTCCGTCATGTCGCCGGTGCACTTCACGAGCTCAGGATTGTCCCCGGTTCCGAGCCCCTCGGGCGGCGGGCCGAACTCGGGGACCTCGGGCTCCGCATCGGCGAGCACGCCGAAATCCTCGGGCTCGACGTTCAACGGAACGAGATGCTTCTCGGCCAGCTCGATCCCGCGCGTGCGCTTCTTCACGGACGGCACGACGCCGCCTTCGAGCCCCTGGATCGCGATGCCGCGCGCGTGACCGAGTCCGTGGATGACCTCGACCGCGGTTCCGAGCACCGGCCCGCCTTGTGCGCCGAGCAGCACGGCGCTCGAAGTCGGCGCGAGCAACTTCTCGACCGTAGCCAGCGGAGTGCGAATGACGACGTCGCCGCGAACACGCCGCAGGCTCATCAACGCGGGCAACATTCCCGAGACCGCGCACGCTCCGAAACGCGTCTTCGTGATCCACGTCTCGACCTCGCGTGGATCCCAAGTCATCCCGACACCGAGCGCGTCCAGGACGCTAGCTGCAGTCAACCCGCGACGCGGCGGCACGCAGCGGTCCGAGAGGATCAAGACGCGCGCGCCGGCTCCAGCGGCGACGAATCCAGCGGCGACTTCGAGGGGCGCCGACCGCTCCAGACCGTCGTGCGGCGGACAGATCGTGACGAGTCCAGGCACATCGATGCACGGGATGTTCGCGTGCTCGCGAGCGGCCTTGGCGAAGCCCATGAGCTCCTCGACCGTGAGCCCTTTCATGCGCACGAGGACGAGGAAGGTCGCGATCTGGATCTCGCTCTCCGAGCCGGTGAGGATCCGATCGAACGCGCGATGCGCCTCCTCGTACGTGAGGTTGCGGCTGTCTTTCTTTCCGGGGCCGAGGATCCGGATCAGACTGCGCAGGCTCATGGGGGGGGCGTCGCGGCGCCTGAGTTTCGACGCGTGAGCCGATGCATCACGACCGACCTAACTCCTCAGCGCGCGGCTGGTTAGCCTAGCAGGGCTCGGACGTCGTCGCAACGCGGCGAACGCCCGGCCGATGAGTTCCAGCTTGGCAGCGATGAGTTCGAGCAACCGCCCCTCACGCATGAAACGACGCATCGTCGCGCTCGCAGTCGGTCTCTGCCTCGCGCCGCTCGCTGCGGAAGGCCTGTACCGCGTGCTGCGCAGCTCGGGTCTGTCTCCGACGACGAATCCCGCCTACGTCGAGCACGATCCGCGGTTGGGCTGGCGCTATCGGCCCGGCACGCGCGAGCGTCACACGAGCAGCGAGTTCGACGTAGCGATCGAGATCAACAGGGTCGGTTTCCGCGGGCCGGAGTGGGATCTCCCGAGCGATCCGCAGTGCGCGTCGGCGCCACGCGTGCTCGTCCTCGGCGACTCATTCGCTTTCGGATGGGGTGTCGAGCACGCACAGTCCATGCCCGCGCGACTCGGCGCACTCCGACCCGACTGGAAGGTGTTCGGCGCCGGCGTCTCCGGCTATGCGACCGACCAAGAGAGCCTGTTGTTGGCTCTGCTCGACAGCTCCGTTCGTCCGGACTGCGTCGTCGTCGTCTTCTGCGAGAACGACTTGTTCGAGTGCACGGAACTCGAGGCCTACGGGAAGCAAAAACCTCGTTTCGTGCAGGATTCCGGCCAGTTGCGCCTCGAGGGCGTCCCGGTCCCCTTCCCCTGGATCGAACGCGCGAGCCACGCATGGCGCGCGGTCCAGAAGGCGCGTTGGGAGCACGAGTTCGCGGCACGCACGCGCGATCCCAATCTCGAATGGACGCTCGTGTGCGACATCCTCCGAGAGATGGCGAACCGGTTGGAGGGACGGCCGCTCGTGATCGTGTCCGACGAAGAGCGGCTGGCGCGACTCGCCGCGGACGAGCCTTACCTCGAGCACGTCGACCTGCGCTCTGCGTTCGGCTCCGACGCAGCGAATCTCTACTTCCCGCGCGATGGCCACTGGAATGCCGCCGGCCATATGCGTGCGGCCGAAGCGCTCGAGAGAGCACTCCGGCCGCTGATGAGTCGCTGAGAGCGGCCGGGAAGAACCCGAGCCTTCAGCTTCAGATAATGGAACTGCGCCGGTCCGCGACGCGAGAGCTCATGGATCCTTCCCTTGCGGGGCAACGGCGCGCATGCCGTCGGGAGTGAGCCCGAATCAGTCGTCCTTCTTGGGCGGCGTTTCGTCGCCTTCCTTCTTCTCGGGCCCGTCCTTCTCTTCGTCCTTCTTGCCCTCTTCGGCCGGCTCGTCGGCCACGGGAGGAGTCTCGCCGGCATCGATCTTCTTCACGACGGGGACTTCGGGACGCGGACGGATGTGTGCGTAGAAGAGCTCCTTCTCCTTGTCGTAGACGACCTTTCCGTCGACCACGGCCCACTGCACGAAGGTCTTGTAGTGGAGCACGTCACCGTCCGTGACGATGACGTCGCAGTCCTTGCCGACCTCGAGGCTGCCGACTCGATGACTCACGCCGAGTAGCCGCGCCGGCACGATCGTGATCGACTCGAGCGCAGCGCGTTCGGACAGTCCGCCGCGGACCGCGAATCCTGGCTCGATCGGCAGGTGCAGGATGTCGCGTCCCACGAGACCGCTCAGGTCGACGCCCTCCGACGCTGGCGTGATCGCCACCGAAACGCCGGCGCGATGCAAGATCGCCGCGTTCTCGATGCTCGCGCCACCCTCCAGCGCTTGACGCTCGTCCTTCGTACGCCGGTCACGCGGCGTGACGATCGCGCGTACACCGGCGCGACCGAGTTCGGCGGCTACCGTCCAACCCTCCTGACATCCTTCGATGACGGGGCGGAAGCCGAATTCCTGCGCCAAACGCGCGATACCGAGCAAGTCGTCGCGGTCGTTCGCCACGAACTTGGCCGTCTGCTCGCCTTGCAGGACACCGAGCACATTGTTGTCGACGCCGCGCTTGCTGGGTTCGGGGAGGTCCTTCTCCTCCTTGACCTTGCGCTGCCACTCACGGTACTCGCGCAAGAACTTCGCCGCAGACACGAGCTTCTCACGCAGCTCGCCCTTGCCGCGTGGATTGCTGGCGCTCCACGAGAACGTCGCGAAGATCTTCTCGTTGAGCACGGCGCCGTCGACGGAGAAGCGTTTGAGCTTCACCGCGCCGGAGCCAACGCCCGTCGTCGTGATGCCTGTCCCCAGCCCGAGCACCATGCGGAAGCTGAACGGGTCGATCGTGTCCTCGAAGTCGCCCGACGCATTGCCGAGTAGGCCTTGCGAAGAGATCGCGACGAGTCCCGGATACAGCCGATAGCCCTTCGCATCGACCGTCTTTGCGTCCGGCGGGATGTAGAGGTCGTAGCCGATCGAGTGGATCTTGCCGTTCTTCGCGAGGAGCGTCGCACCGCGCAGGACCTCACCGGTCCCGGCGTACACGTCGCCGTTCTGGATTGCGAACCAGCGCTCCTCTTCGTCCTTCTTCTTCTCGTCCTTCGACTCCGCCGCGTCGCCTTTGGCTGCGTCGGGCTTCTCGCCTTCTTGGGCGAGCACGGGGAACGCGGCGCACGAAGCGACGGCGAGAAACGACATTCGACGCATGAGATCGAGCCGGATCACAGGTCCACCTCACCGAAGACGAAGCGACCGTCGAGCATGACGGCCTGGATACGGGTCGAGGGCTGGAACGGATCGCCGTCCACGAAGACGAGGTTCGCGTCCTTGCCCTTTTCGATGCTGCCGACGCGATCACCGACGCCGAGCATCTCGGCCGGGTTCAACGTCAGACCGCGCAACGCGGTCTCGCGCGTCATGCCGGCGCCGATGAGCTCGCCGACGTGCGCGAGCCAAGCCTTGTAGCTCGCGAGATCGTCAACGCGCGGCGTGAAGCACACCTTGGCGCCAGCTCGCGCGAGTTCCATCGGCAGATTGCGCACGCGACGCGTGTTCGGAGTGAAGGTCAGGAGCGGTTCGACGACTGCATGGATCTTCCGATCGCCGATGCCGTCCGCGTCGAGGTCGTATGTCTTCTTGTCGAAGACGTAGTACATGTCGGAGTCCTGGTTCAGGACGAGGCGCACGTCGAAGCCGATCTTCTCCGCGGCCGTAGCGTCGAGCCAGTGAAGCCAGTCCGACGCCGCAGCGAGGGTGACGAGTGCGCGCAACTTCCCCTCGCGTAGCTCGACGAACGCGCGCGACTTGTCGTCCGGAGCGGGAGGCACGAATCCATCAGCCTTCTTGTCGCTCTTGGCGTCCGCCTTCGGTTCTTCCACGGACTCGGGGCCGACGCCTTGGCCCTCACCCTGAGCCATCTTCTTCTCTTCGGGCTTCTCGTCTTTCTTCTCGTCCTTCTTGCCCTCGTCCTTCTTGCCCTTCTTGTCCTTGTCCTTGTCGAATTTCTCGCGCGCCTTCTTCACCTTCTCGTCGTGCTCGTCGGCTTTCTTGAAGGCGTCACGCAAGCGCTTCTTCGACGCGGAGTCGGAGCGCATCGCGATCTTCAAGTACGCCGAGTCCTTCAGGACCAGTTCCAGAGCGGTCTCGCCGATCGGCCGAATCGCAGCGGCGATACCCGGGATCCCGTTCCCCGCGGGATAGATGCCCAGGGTCGTGACCCCGTATTCGACGACCTTCCGCAGGTCGCGGGACTTCGGGTAGAGCTCATCCACGGCTTTCGCGTCCGGGCTGAAGTCGTCGCCGCCTTCGCTGTCTTGACCGATGCGCGTGTAGCAGGACACGAGTCCCGGCATCACAGTCCAGTTCGGACGATCGAGGATCGGAATGCCGCGCTCGATGGGCAGGTCCTCACCGATCAGGACGATCTTGCCGTCCTCGACGAGGATGACGGCGTGCTCGACGACGCCTTTGGCGACCGTCTCCGCGCGGCCGACGCGAATCGCGATCGGACCGCCTGCGAGCGCCGGGCTCGCGAGGAGCGCACCGATGAAGAAGGAATGGGATCTCAGCATGGGAACACCCTAGAACCACTGCCCATCGCGACGGCGGTCGTACTCGACCAAGCCGTCGATGAAGACGACTTCGACCCGCGAACGCGGATCGAGCGGCTCGCCCGTGCGCAGCACCACATCGGCATCCTTGCCGACTTCGAGGCTGCCCACGCGGTCATCGAGCCCGAAAACGCGCGCCGGCGCGATCGTCACGGCGCGCAACATCGTGTAGGAATCCGCGCCATAGCGCGCTGCGACTGCGCCTTGGAGGAAGAGTTCCTCCTGAGGAACGACCGGCGAGTCCGTGTTGAGGCTCAGGTTGCGCGCGCCAGCTTCGAGGTAGCGCGCCGCCGTGCCCGTGATGCGTCCGTCGCGCGTCGACGTGAAGTCGATCTCGCGCGGCCCGACGTTCAGCGGCACGTCGAGTTCGACCAACCACGGTGCCGTCATGTGCGCGTCGAAGCAGCCGTGCGAGAGCACCGCGCGCGCTCCGTACTTCACATGCCACATGCGCGCCGCCGCCGGATACCCATCGGAACCCGCGCTGTGGATCAGGACGGGCAGTTCACGCGAGTGCACCTTCTGCAGGTTCTCGAGCATCGGCGTCGAAGTCCCCTCGCGGTTCGCGACGCGCGCTTCCTCGCTCCACTGCTCGAGGATCCACGAGAGACCGGCGCGCGTCGCACCCAAGTCGCCCGCGCGACGTTCGGGGTTGTACGACTGCGCGACCTTCATGCCGCCCGGGTTCTGAATGGTCGCTTCGTCGTAGGTCGTGCCCGCGGTCTTCGCCTTGAAGAGGATGCCGAACCCACCGATTGACGTGCCGCTGCCCGGGATCCCGAACAACGTCGTGACGCCGCCGGCGCACGCGAGTCGGACCGCACGGTTTCCCGGCACGAATCCCGCCGAAGCGCGCAGGTCCGCGTTCACCGGATAGACCATGTCGTTGATGTCGTTGCCCGGTCCTTGGACGTGCGCATGCAGCTCGACCATTCCCGGGGACGCCCACAGATCGAGTCGCTCCTCGATGGCGTAGCCCGCCGGCACTGTGCGATCGGGACCGACGTAGGCGATGCGTCCGTTCTTCACGAGGACGAGCCCCGGACCGTACGTCGCATCGTCGTCGTCGACAGTCAGCACGCGACCGCAGCGGATCGCGACGCCCTCGTCGCCCGGTTCGAGCGGATCCAGGTCCGGCGTTCGACTCGACGCGCACGAGGACGCCAGCGCAACGCCCACGAGGAGCGCGCAGCCAAGCATCGTGCGATTCGAGCGCATCAGAAGCATCAGAAGCGCCGCCTCATCGTCTGCGTGTCGTAGACGCGGATGCCCTCGATCAACACGGCCTCGATCGCCGTCCGCGGATCGATCGGGTCGCCCGTCAGGATGAGGATGTCCGCCTCCTTGCCCGGTTCGATGCTGCCCACGCGATCGGCGATTCCGGCGGTAATCGCGGGGATGATGGTCAAGCCGCGGACCGTGTCCACGTTGGAGTCGTCGAAGCCGTAGCGCGCCCCGGTCGTCGCCTGGAGGAACAGCTCCTCCTGAGGAATGACCGGCGAGTCCGTGTTGAAGCCGATGCGCGTCATTCCAGCCTTCTGATACTCGGCCGCGATGCCGAGGATCGCCTCGGGGTTGCTGCCGGTCCAGTTGATGAACTGGCGCGTCGGCACTTCGACGACGCGCGGTCCGAGGATCGCGTTCACTCCGAGATCCTTCGCGAAGCTGGCCAGCTTGTATCCGGCCATCTCGCCGTGATCGATGTAGACGTCGAGGCCGAGTTCCTTCTTCACCATCGTCAGCGTGGTGAGGACGACCTGATAGATCTGCGTGTGCGTCGAGATCTGCGTCTTCTTCGCCGCCAGCCAACGGAAGATCTCGAGGTCGAACTCATAGCGCGGCTCCGCGCCC
The DNA here is from genome assembly GCA_043736755.1 of Planctomycetota bacterium. Classification (GTDB taxonomy): domain Bacteria; phylum Planctomycetota; class UBA1135; order UBA1135; genus JAEUHZ01. Next base: position 14,596 of record JAYTBY010000285.1, read on the forward strand.
CCGTTCTTCTCGTGGTCTTCCCAGCGCTTCGCGTAGAGCATTCCGCGGCGGAACATCCAACGTGTGTTCCAGTTCATGAACGAGCGGCCGACGCCGACCGTCCAACCCTCGGGGTTGCCCGCTTGCGCGAGCTTCATCGAACCGGGGTTGCGAACCAGCGCGTCCTCGTAACGCTCGAGGCCCGTCTTCATCAGCACACCCTGCCCGCCGACGTTCACGCCCGAACCGGGAATGAAGAGGATCGTCGTGACGCCGCCCGCGAGTCCGCGCTCGAGCGCAGGGTTCGACGGAATCACCGACGTCGATACGCGCAGCCCGGGGTTGACGAGATAGACCATCTCGTTGATGTCCATCGTCCCGCCGACGTGCGCGTGCAGGTCGATGTAACCGGGGCAGATCCACTTGTCCGATGCGTCCAGGACTTCGTAGCCCGATGGAATCGTGATCGAGCGTGCCGGACCGACCGCTTCGATCAGGCCCTCGCGCACGAGCAGGATCGCGTTGTCGACGACTTGCGGCCCAACGTCGGGAACCGTGAGCACCTTCTTGGCGCGGATCGCGAGACCCGGGCCGCCGACTTCGCCCGCGAGCGGGGCGCGACCGACCGGCGCGGCCGGCTTGCCGCCGTACTGCGCTGCTGACCTTGCCGCTGCGAGCGGGCTCGCTGATGTCGCTGCGAGCACGGTCGTCGGTGCTGCCCTGAGCGCGCTCGACGGCGCGTTCGCGAGCACAGCTACCGGCTCGACGGCCGGAGTCGCAAACACGTTCGCGAGGGTCGCCGCGACCACCAGCGTGACCGCGACCGTCCACGACGCGGTGCGCGCGGCCGATCGGCGGGGAGAACCCGCATCGGTTCGCGTCGTGTGCATCACCAAATCCTCCCGTCGGCGGCGGCGTCGTAGACACGCACGCCTTCGATCCACACGAGCTCGACCGCGTTGCGCGGATCGATCGGATCTCCCGTCGTGACGAGCACATCGGCATCTTTGCCCGGTGCGAGGCTGCCAACACGGTGATCGATGCCCACCGTCGTCGCCGGAACGATCGTGAGTCCACGGATCGAGTCGAGGCGCGAATCGTCGAAGCCGTAGCGCACGCCGACCGCGGCCTGCAGCGGCAGTTCTTCCTGCGGAATCACGGGCGAGTCCGTATTGAACCCGACGTTCGGATGGCCGTTCGCCTGATAGCTGGCCGCAATGCCGAGGATCTTTCCGTCCGTGTCGAGGATCTGCGACGGCGGATCGATCGCGCGCGGACCGAGGATCGCGTCGACGCCGAGCTCCGCCGCGTAGCCCGCGAGCTTGCTGCCGTACCACTCACCGTGGTCGATGAAGACGTCGAGCCCGAGCTCCTTCTTCACCATGGTCAGCGTCGCGAGCACGACTTGATAGCGCTGCGTGTGCGTCGAAACCTGCGCCTCCTTCGCGACGAGCGGCGGGAACACATCCCAGTGGATGTCGCGCGGCACCGCCTCGCCGTTCTCCTCGGCGCGAGCACGAAGCTTCGTGTACGCAACCCCGCGCTCGAAGGTGTCGCGCGTGTTCCAATTCATCAAGCTGCGACCGACACCGATCGCCCAACGCTCGGGGTTCCCCGCTTGCGCGAGCTTCAACGAACCCGGATCGCGAATGACCATGTCCTCGTACTTGGCGAGACCGGTTTTCAGCAGCACGCCCTGCCCACCCATGTTCGTCGCCGAACCGGGGATGTAGAGCACGCTCGTGACGCCGGCCGCAACAGCGACTTTCAGGAGCGGATTGCCCGGTACCACCGTCACTTTCGCGCGCAGCTCGGGATTCGTCAGGAACACCGCGTCGTTGATGTCACCGAGTCCGCCGGGTCCACCCGCGATGTGGCAGTGCAGGTCGATGAAGCCCGGGCACAACCAGCGCGTGCCGTGATCCACGATCTCGTAGCCGGCTGGAATGGCGAGCTCACGCGCCGGCCCGATCGCCTCGATCCGGCCCTCGCGCACGAGGAGGACGGGACGATCGACGACATCGCGCCCGTCCGCTCCACATCCGATCGCCTTGGCGGCGAGGATGGCCAAGCCGCGCGCGCCCGGTTCACCCGGACGCGCGGCCGCTCCTGCATCGGTTGCGAAGGCGAGTAGCGCTGCGGCGAACATCACGCTTGGAGTCCGTGGCGTACTCGTGGACTCGGCGCCGGACAGCGGCGCAGCAAATTTCCGAGAGACCGAAGGATCGAGGTCTTCACGGCTCTCAGCGCACTTCCTTGCCCGCGACCCACACACGCAGCACCGATGAAGACGGCGAGAGCGGCGAACCGTCCAGCACCAAGATGTCGGCGTCCATGCCCGGCGCCAACGTGCCCACGCGATCCTGGATCGCGAGCATGCGCGCCGCGTCCGAGGTCAGTGCGCGCAGGGCAGCTTCCGATCCGAGTCCTTGCGAAACGGCGTACGCCGCCATGAGCGGCAGATCCATCGCGCCTTCCTCGGCCGCGGAGTGGAACGCGACGGGGATCCCAACCGCGACGAGTTCCGCGTAGCGATTGCGCTTGCGCGCACCCGTCTCGGGCGTCGCGCGAACCACGTCGTGCAGCGGCAAGATGCCCGCGATGCGACCGACGATCTGATCAGCGACCTTCCAAGCTTCCTCCGCGCCGTAGAGCACGGGGCGGATGCCCACTTCCTCGAACGCGTCGACGCAGGCGAGGATTTCGTCTTCACGTGCGACTTCGACGACGACAGCCGCTTCCCCGGCCATCGCTCGACGCAAAGGCTCGAGCTCCGGGTCGAGGCCGGGCGACTTCGGCTCGCCCTTGATCTCGGGCTTCTTCTCGTCCTTCGGCTTGCGCTGCTCGGACGGACGCGCGACCTCGTACTCGGTCGCCGTTTGCGCGAACTCGAGATCGGCGGAAGTACCTGCGACGGAAACCTTGGCCTTCAGCTTCCCGTCCTTCGTCTCACCGACGAGTTCGACGAGCCCGCGCGTGCCATCGCCGCGCAACTCGAGCTTGTGTCCGTCGCGCTTGCCACGGACAGAAATGAGCGCATCCGAGAGCGACGAGGAACGCAACGAACCCGTGACCTGACCGTTCTCTTCGAGGGCGTACAGGCGGATGCGTACTTCCTGGAACGGCGGCAACGTGATTTTCGATTCCCACGCACCGGTCACCGGCTTCGGGGGCTCTTCCTCACCCTTCTTCTTCTTCTTGTCCTTCTTCTCGCCCTCGCCGTCCTTCTTCTCGGGCTCCTTGGCGTCGGCGTCGCCTTCCTTCTTCTTCGCGTCGGCGTCGCCATCCTTCTTCTCGCCGTCTTTCGCAGCGTCGGCCGACCCGTCCGTCTTGTCGCCGTCCTTCGCGGCATCGGCTGCTGCGGGTGCATCCTTCGGCGGTGTCCAGGACGCGAGCTTCTCTTCGTAGTCGTCCCAGCGCTTGGCGTACTCCGCGGCCTTCTTGAGTCGCTCGCGCAGAGCCTGACCGGACTCTCGTCGATTGCGCTCGCTCCACGCGAAGCGCAGCGCGCAGGGCGCGTCGACCACCATCGTCTCAGGGTCCATGCCAGCGGGCTTGTACGCCATCATCGGGGCCCCCGTGCGGCTGGCGGCACGCGGCGCGAGCACCACGGTCGTGACGCCGGACTTCGCCACCATGCGATCGACTCGATCGCCCGGTTCGACGATGCGGGAGAGGTCGAAACGTGTAGCGGGTACCTTTTGCGAGCCCTCGAGCCCAAGGTGCCCGAGCGCGTCGATCATGCCCGGCATCGCGGCCGCGGCGCGCACGACGCGCACACCGCTCGGACGCCCAACCGTTCGACCGACCGCACGGATCTTCGAGCCCTCGACGAGTACTTCGCCCGGCGAAACAACGGTTCCGTCGCCGATGTGGAGTTCCTCGACCTGGATGACCGTCACATCGAGCGGTGCGGGCGCGATCGACTTCGCTTCCGTGTACGCACCAGCGCGCGCCAAGTCCTCGACGTCGAACACGAGTTCGCCGCCGACCCATGTTGCGAGCGCGGCGCCACCGTCGAGCGGATGCGAAGAGAAGACGGCGATATCCGCGTCCTTGCCCGGCGTGAGACTGCCTACACGATCCGCAACTCCAAGGATTTCGGCCGCGGAGAGCGTGATCGCACGCAGCGCGATCTCGGGATCGAGCCCACCACGCGATAGCAGCCGCGCAGCGAGGCGCAGGTCCGCCGCCGAGCCGGTCTGTGGCGGCGCGATCGCGAAGAGCACGCCCGCTTCGGCCAACTTGGACGCCGCATCGAATCTCGGCCAGCGAACCTGGGCATCCTTGCCGCGATCAGCGCCCGGACGATTCGGCGTGATCGGCGCGTCGACGATCACGGATGCGCCCACGGCGGCGAGTTCCTGCGCGGCATCCGCCGCCTCGTTCGCGCCGTCGACGATGAACGACTGACCGTTCTTCGCGAACAGCTCGATGACGGCGCGGATCTCGACGGCGGTGTCGGCGGTGATGCGCCAGGGGATGCGAGCTCCCATCAGGGAGCGCAATTCCTCACCGACGCCGTAGCCGTACTCGTCCGCTGCCGGAGCACCGCTCGAGCCCTGTGCGAGCGCGAACAGCTCGCGGAACGCGACGATCGAACCCGCGAGCGAGCGCGGCAGCTCCTGCTTCACGAGGCCCAGGCCCACGTCGGCCGTGGCCGGAACCGGTGGCTTCCAATAGCCGGGCGAGTTACGCGCATCGAGACCGACCGAGCCATGGATCGAGGCCGGATCGCGCAGCGTCCGTGCGAGTGCATCGGGTTCGCCGGCGAGTTTCACGACCGCGCCAACGCCCGCGACGAGGCGATTGCGCGCCGGCGCCAAGTACGTCGTGGTCACGCCCTCTTGCAGCGCGAAAACGTACGACGAATAGGGGTCGAAGTTGTCGGCCGCGCGCAGAAACGGATCCGCGCTGCGTTCGTCGGGTCGCGGTCCGCCGTAGTTGCTGTCGGCGGAAACGAGGCCCGGTGTGATGACTGCGTCGGCGCCGTAGTCGAAGACCCGTGCACCCGCGGGGATCGTGACGTCGGAGCCGACAGCAACGATCTTGCCGTCGCGCAGGAGCACGACGCCGTTCTGGAACACGCGTCCACCATCCACCGCATGGATGGATCCGGCGCGCAACGCGACGGTGCCGGAGATGGATACAGCGCTCGCAGGTTGGAGCGCGACGAGAGCGAGGAGGAGCTCGAAGCCCATCGATCAGTCCTTCTTCTCGTCGGACTTCGGCTTCTTCGAATCGCCGCTCTTCTTGTCGTCGGCCTTCTTGTCGCCGCTCTTCTTCTCGCCGCTGTGCGGGTCGATGTCCGCCGGATCGTCCGCTCCCACCGGAGCCGCGTTCGCTTGCTCGACACCCTCGAGAACCTGCTGGACGCGCTTGTCCTGGCTACGGTCGTACACGAGGTTGCCGTCGAGCACGACGTACTGCACGGTCGTCGTCACGGCGAGCGGATCACCGGAGAGGAGCAAGATGTTGCCGTCCCGCCCGTTCTCGATGGTTCCGAGTCGGTCGCCCATGCGCAGGATCTCCGCCGGGACCTTGGTCGCCGCCGCGATCGCTTCTTCGCGCGGGATGCCGTAGCCGACGCACGTCGCGGCCTGGAACCACAGCGATTGAGTGCTCGAGTTCTGCGACTGCAACGCGAAACGCACCTTCTTCTCGCGGAAAACGCCGGGCACGAACGTTTCGATCTCACGACCGGTGATCGGATCGCGCTCGACGTAGAGCAGTTGCG
>JAYTBY010000286.1:0-4077 GCA_043736755.1 Planctomycetota bacterium
GACATCGGGTGAGGCAGGGCAGTGAACAGAAGGCTGGCGAGGATCATCCGGGGTTCCTTCGCGCCGACAGGGCCGATCGGATGGCAGAGATCGGGTGAGACCCCCGGATTCGTGCAGGATGAGCCCCAAGAACGTCGAAATACTCCGCATGTCCCCCTCCCGCTCACCCAACGCGCGCGCCGGCATCGACCTCGGCGGCACGAAGATCCAGGCCGCCATCGTGAGCGAAGAGGGAGTCGTCCTCGGGTCGGCGCGCTGCGCGACGCCGGTGAACGGTGGGCCCGCATCCGTGGTTCTGGCGCTGGCCGAGATGGTGCGCGAGGCGGCCAAGTCCGCCGGAACACCGGTCCCCGCGCGCATCGGCATCGGCACGCCGGGATCCGTGGACGCACGCCGGGAGAAGGTCAGCGGTGCCCGCAACCTTTCCGGTTTCAATGAAACCGTCCCCCTCGCAATGCTCCTCGCGGACGAGCTGCGCCGAACCGACGACGCGCGACATCAAGTCGTGCTCGGCAACGATGTCGGTGTCGCGCTCGACGCCGAAGCACGCCTCGGAGCCGGCGCGGACCTCGGATCGTTCCTCGGCATCTGGTGGGGCACGGGCGTCGGCGGCGGCGTCGTGATGCGCGGCGAGCGTTGGTTGGGCCGCGGCGCGGCGGGCGAGATCGGACACGTCGTCGTCGCGATGGGCGGACGACTGTGTCCGTGCGGCCGCAAGGGTTGCGTCGAGGCCTACGCCGGCCGTCGCGCGCTCGAGGAACGTGCGCGTCGACTGCACGATCGCGGCGCGCGGACGAAGCTCTTCAAGATCGCTGCGAAGAAGGGTAAGGAACGCCTGACGAGCGGCGTGTGGGCCGATGCGCTCGACGACGGCGACGAGCTCGCCGAGCGACTCATCACTCGCGCCGTGCTGGCGATCGCGGCGGGAGCGGCGTCGGCCGTGAACTTGCTCGACGTCGAGGGCGTGGTCCTCGGCGGCGGACTGGGCACGCGACTCGGCGAGCCCTATGCCGAGAGAATCGCGATCGCCATGCAGCCGCACTTGTTCCGCGACGAGCGCCCGCCGGTAGTGCGCGTTTCGAAGCTGGGCGACTTCGCCGGCGCGATCGGCGCAGCGTTGCTCTGAAAGGGCGCGTCCCGCGCGGCTCACCGGTGCGTAGGATCGCGCCAGCCATGAGCGCGCCGAAATTCGTCCCCCACCGCGACCGTTACACCCCAACCCTTCCGACCGAGGACGCCGCGCGTGCGTTCTGTGACGTGATGGCGAAACGCCGCACGGTGCGCGAGTTCAGCGATCGACCGGTATCGCTGGCGACGATCGAGTGGCTCGTACGCTGCGCTGGCGGTGCGCCAAGCGGCGCGAACAAGCAACCGTGGCGCTTCGTCGCTGTGCAGAATCCGGCGGTGAAACGCGCGATTCGCATAGCTGCCGAGAACGAGGAGCGCGAGTTCTACGCGCACCGTGCGACGGAGGAATGGCTCGCCGATCTCGCGCCGCTCGGCACCGACGCATCGAAGCCGTTCCTCGAGATCGCACCGTGGCTCGTCGTCGTGTTCAAGCAGACGCGCGGCGACGACGATTCGCAGCACTACTACGTGAACGAATCCGTCGGTATCGCGGTCGGCCTGTTCCTCGCGGCGGCGCACCATGCGGGGCTCGCGACGTTGACGCACACGCCGAGTCCGATGGGGTTCTTGCAGGAAGTGCTCGGGAGGCCGAAGCACGAGAAGGCGTTCGTGCTCATACCCGTCGGTTATCCCGCGGAGGAGTGCCTCGTGCCCGAAGCGGCGCTGGCGAAGAAGGCGCTGGGGGACATCCTCACGATCGTGTGAGGGTCACGATCGAGCGCTCGGCATCGCGTGGCATAATGCGAACAAGCCGGTCGCCGGTGATCTTGTCTCGACTCGCACGAGCGCGAACTCGATCGCGTTCGACATCACGACTTCAGTTCGCGAGCAGCCATTCGTAGGCCGGAATCGCGTCGATCGACTGCGCACGAGCGCTCGCGACACCGTCGCGGTCGAGCACCAAGAGAATGCGTTCAGCGTCCGAATGCTCACGCGCGGCAGAATCCAGCGCCCGCAGCTCGCGCGACATCGTCCCGGGTTCGGAGAGGTCTGCGCACGCCTGAATCAACTGCCCGCGTTCTCCTGGAGCACGAGCGAGGAAGTCGACCTCGAACCCCTCCTCCGTCCGCACGTAGGTGACATCCTTCCCGCGCCGGTCGAGTTCGTTGAAAACGACGGTTTCCAGTGCGTGGCCGGTCTGCTTCCGCGCGCTCACGTCGAACGCCCGGATGAGACCGGGATCCGCAGGGTAGAGCTTGCGCGGGTTCGACTGTCGTTTCCGTTCGGAATCAGTAGCTAGCGGCGCGGTGCTCACGAGGAAAGCGTCGCTGACATGGTCGAAGAGGGCCTGCACCGCTTCACGACCGATCGAAATGCCCTGTGATTTCAGGTCCTGATGCAGCCGGGACACGCTGAAGTTTCCCGCCGGACTGCGCAGCGCGTGCCGCACGATCCAGCGCAGTGCATGAACCTGTGTCACCCCATGGCGCTCGATGATGTCGCGGAACAGGACGGTGTCTACGTAGCCCTGCAGGAGCTGGATCCGTAGCTGCAGTCCCTTGCCCTGTGTCTCCGGAAACCCGCCTTCGACAAGGAACTCGCCGAACCGCTTTTCGATCCACGATCGCTCCGCTGCGGTCCAACTCTGCGGCTCGCGCTCGGGCTCCTCGCCCCGGTGCCGCAGATATTCGCGGAACGAGAACGGGCGAATCACGGTCTCGATGCCTCGCCCCCGCAGCGAAGTGTGAATTTCGCGCGAGAGCATCTTCGCGGATGAACCACTTACCGTCAGTTCGATCTTCTCCGTGTCGAGCACACGCCGCAGGAAGCGCTCCCACCCCGGGACGACCTGGATCTCGTCGAGGAACCAGTGAACGGTCTCGCGACCACGCAGCTCGGGATGGCGGCGGAAGTACTCCTCGAGCAAGAAGTCGAGCTGCTCGAGACCGATCTCGGCCAAGCGGTCGTCCTCGAAGCTGATCAGCAGCGAGCGCTCGGCGGGCAATGTCCGCCGACGATCCTCGAGCAGCTGTCGGAGGAAAGTCGACTTGCCCGTTCGCCGCATCCCGATCACCGCGTGAACCTTGTTCGGAATGTCCGGCAGGCGCACATCACGGGCGGTCGTGGCCACCGGAACCGTGGCCTGGAGCGCGATGGATAGCTTCTCGGCAAGGACAGGGTTGATCGGCACTAAGACAAGATTTCGGCCAACCTTGTCTTCTGTCAAGACAAGCTTCGGCCCGATCTTGTCTTCCCAGCGGTGCATGCTGTCACCGATCAGCCCAATAGATAAGTTTGCTTTACTTTCTGTCAAGTTCACACGACACTGCCCCCGTGCCGAATCGCCTCCGCATCCTGCGCGCCGAGCACGGCTGGAGCCAAGCCGACTTGGCTGAGCGCCTGGACGTCTCGCGTCAGACCGTGAACTCGATCGAGACCGAGAGGTACGACCCGAGCCTGCCTCTCGCGTTCAAGATCGCGGCGCTCTTCGGCCAGCCCATCGAGGCCATCTTCTCACTCGCTCCGAAGGAGCTCGACCCATGAACACCATCCCCGCCGTGAGCGACCGGAACCATTGGCGCATCCTGCTCGTGAATGGCGTCCTGTTCGTGGGTGCTTACCTCGTCGCCCGCGTCTGGATCAAGAGCGCCGAGCAGGGCTCGGGCGAAGCGTTGGCCGCAGCACTCCTGCCCGTGCCGTTCTTCGGTTCTCTCCTGTTCCAGTTCGTGCGCGGCGTGCGTTCGATGGACGAGCTGGAGCGGCGCATTCAGTTGGAAGCGCTGGCGATCGTGTTCCCGAGCACGATCATGATCGCGTTCGTGGCCGGGCTCCTGCACCTGGCTGGGTTCCATGGGACCAACGACTTCGATCCGCCGCGACTCTGGCCGGTGCTGATCCTGCCCTACTTCTTCGGGATCATGATCGCGCGGCGACGCTATACGTAGGACGCCCAGCACGATCACTTCTCCTCTTCCCAGAGGTCGGGGTAGAGGCTCACGAATCCGTCCG
>JAYTBY010000287.1:0-1829 GCA_043736755.1 Planctomycetota bacterium
GTGTTCTTCGCGACGCGCGGCGGCACGGTCAAGAAGACGAAGCTCGAGAAGTACTCGCGTCCGAAGAAGGGCGGCATCCGCGCCATCCTGCTCGACGAGGGCGACTCGGTCGTCGGCGTCACGCTGACGAAGCCGGGCGACACGCTGATCCTGTGTTCGAAGGACGGTCAAGCGATCCGCTTCGACGAGAAGGCGGCGCGCGAGATGGGTCGCACCAGTTACGGCGTGCGCGGCATCCGCTTGATCGGCGAGGACAAGGTCGTCGGCGTCGTCGTGGCGAACGACGACACGGCGACGCTGATCACCGGTTGCGAGGAAGGCTACGGCAAGCGCTCGATGGTCACCGAGTACCCGATCAAGGGCCGCGGCGGCCAAGGTGTCATCGACATCAAGACGACCGAGCGCAACGGGCCGGTCGTGTCGGTGGCCTTGGCGCGCGAGGGCGACGATGTCCTGTTCATCACGCAGATGGGCATGCTCGTCCGCACGCCGGCATCGGAGATCTCGACGATCGGTCGCAACACGCAAGGTGTGCGCCTCGTGAACCTAAAAGGTGGCGACAAGCTCGTCAGCCTTGAAATCGTGAGCGAGGCCGACCTGGAGAAGTACGCGAGCGAAGCGCGCTCACGGCCCGTCACCGCGTTGCCTGCATCCGAGGAATCGGGTGAGGCCGACGACGACGATGAAGTCGACGACACCCGTGAGGAGGACTGAACGCGATGGGACCTAACACTGTGGGACTGAAAGAAACGTTCGAAGCCGACGTGAAGAAGGCGATGCTCGCGAGGAACGAGCTCGTGCGCGACACGCTCCGGCTGTTGCTCTCGGAGTTCAAACGCATCGAGGTGCAAGAGGGCGGGACTCTGACGCCTCAAATCGAGCAGGACGTCCTGCTGAAAGCCGCGAAGCAACGCCAGCAGTCGATCGACGAGTTCGACAAAGCCGGCCGCCTCGACCTCTCCGCGAAGGAGCGGGCTGAACTCGGCGTGATCCAGAGCTACCTGCCGAAGGCGATGTCGGAAGCCGAAGCGAAGACCGCGATCCAAGCGATCGCGACAGAGCTCGGACTGACTGCGAAGAAGGACATGGGTACGGTGATGAAGGCGGCCATGGCGAAGCACCGAGGCCAGCTCGACGGGAAGCTCGCGCAGAAGGTGTTGGGCGAGATCCTCGTGTGAACGGCGGCTCCGCGTGCCCGACCGAGGCGAGGAGTCGCGGGCTCCTTTTCCCGCGCGAAAAAGGAGTCAGCGCCTCCTGATTTTTTCAGCGCTGGCGCGGGCCGCCCCCGCGAGCGACGGCCGACCCGACCTAGGTTCGATGCTCCCTCACCTCGACCGCCGATGAAGATCCTCGAGTTCGACTGGCTGACGCTGTGCGGCCCGATCGCCGCGTGGGGAGGCCTCGCAGTTTCGTCGCGAGGACTCCTCCAGAAGAGCTTCCCTGGCACGCCGTTCCAACTCGCCGACTTCGGATCGGCGGACGGTCCCGCGCTCGTCCGCGCCAAGGTCCTGAAACCGTACGCCGACGGGCTACGCGCGGCACCCACGGAAGAAGCACGGCCTTTCCTCGCGCTGTTGCGACTCTTGCACCGCGCTCCGATCCTGGCCCACCCGACGCACGCCGTGTTGCGCGCGTATCTCACGGAGATCTTCAATGCCGAAGAGCGCAGCGACCTCACGCGACGATTCGGCCCGGAGTGGTGCCAGGAGGACGACTTCGTCCGAGAACTGACCCGCGGACGCCACTTGCAGAGCTTCCGTGACGCGCGGGATCTCGGGAAATGGGAACTGGGCTCTCGCGAGCGCGAATACCGCATCTACGGCAACGAT
>JAYTBY010000288.1:0-4064 GCA_043736755.1 Planctomycetota bacterium
CCCATCTCGACCTTCAGGAACTGCCCCTTCTCGATCGCAGCCTTTACCTCGCGCAAGCGCGCGGCGATCTCGGCGTGCGACTCGTCGAACTCGAACTGATAGCCGCTCTGTCCCGGCTCCTCGCGCACGAGGAAGTTCGGATCGTCCGCAGTCAGGTCCTGGTACTCGAGGTGCGGCTCTTCCCATTCGCGTTTTCGGAACTGGTAGTAGCGCTCGACGTACTTGCGCAGGAGCGCCTGCGCGATCTCCTGCCACACGCGCGTCCGGGCAAAGCCACCGAGGGCGAGTTCGCCTTCAGGGATCTGCAGGCGGTACCAAGACGGGTCACTCAGCAGTTCGTGCAGCTCGTGGCGGGACAGGTTCAGGTTGAACCAGCCTTTCAGCGCCTTGAAGCGCTCGAGGTCGACGAGCGCCGTTTCCAAGTCGATGAACGCGATGTGTCGCTGCTCGAGGTGCCCTTCGTGCTTGGAGGCCTCATCGAGTTGCGCCAAGCCGCTCGAACGCATCGCGTGGATCTTCGGGTACCAGTCGAGCGTCACCTTGTTCTTCCGCAGCAGCGACGTGTTCTTCTCGACGTCCGGGTTCGGCTTCTGAACCGTGGGCACGCGCGACAACGTTCGGAACGCATCACCGAACTCGGTTCGCACGCCGTCGATGACCTTCTTCAAGCGAACGGTGCGCAGCTTCTTGTCCCCGAGGTTCGAGAGGATCGGCAGCACGATCTCGATCTTGTCCTCGTTCGTCGGGACGTCCTCTTCCTTCAGTAGCTCCGTGAACTGCTCCATGTAGTCGGCCCGCACGCCGAAGATCCCGAGCGTCTCCAACACGTCGATGTACTTCGGCGGGCGAACACCCGGAGGCAGCGCCGCTCGCCCGCTGCGCTTCAGGCTGAAGTCGTAGCCCTTCAAGCGCACGCCGCGCCCGAAGAGCTGGATGATCTGCGAACCCTCCGACGAGCCGACGTTCATCAGCCCCATCGTGCTGACGCGCCAGCTGCTCCACCCCTCGGTGAACTTCTTGGAACCGATGAGGAGCTGGATCTTGGAGTCCGCACGTTTGAGGTCGTGGAACAGTGAACCGCGGAACTCGCGATCGCTCGTGATCAGGCGGTGCTGCTCGCACAGCTTCATGAGCTTCGCGTCGTCACCGACGTTGATCACGCCGAACGGCTCGTTGTCACCGAGCTGGAGCGCGATCTCGCCCTGCGCCCCCTTCAAGTTCTCGACACGCAGCGCGCCTCCGTTCGGCGCATTGAAGAGCAACGCCAAGGTCTCCGCGAAGATCTGCTCCGGCGTGAGCGCCCTCGATTCGAGGTAGCGGAAGCGTCCCTTGAAGATGTCCTGTCCACGGGAGCTGACGAGTCCCTCGTGAAGGACGCGACGGATGCGATCGGCCGATTCCAGAGGCTGCTCGACGTAGTCCTTCAGGAACAAGAGGACGCTGATGACGTCGGAGACTTGCTCCTTGTTCTCCGAGCGGACGGCGTTGACGCTGCCTCCGACGAAGATCCACAGCGGTCGCTCGATGTGAAAGGCGCGAAACTCGGCCTCGCGCTCGCGGAACAAGCAAACCTGCTGGAAGAACGAGAGAACGCACGCGGTGAGGTACAGCTCGCGATGCTTCGCATGCGTCTCCTTGTCGAGGTTCAGGATCTGGAACTCCTTCCCGAACCCGTCGCGGTGGAACCAGCGGTAGGAGTAGTCGAACAGGATGCTCTTCGCGTACTGGTCGGCGAGGGTCTCGTCCTTGCTGACCGCTTGGCCGAAGGTCGCGGAGTACTCGAACGAGAAGCCCAGGGCGCAGAGCGCGTCGCGGCGCTGCATCCACTTGCCCTCGCTGCCGCCAGCAGCGCCGCGGTGCCCTTCATCGACGAGGACGAGGTTGTTCCCGAGGAACGCCTCGACGTCGAAGGTCGTCTCGCCGCGCTCCTCCTTGAGCTTCGTGATCTCGATGACCTCGACGGCCTTATCGTCGAACAGTCCGCGCGCGCCCTCTTGGAAGATCTCGGCCTGGATCCCGGCCTTCTCGAACTCGTCAAGATGCTGGCGACTCAGCCCCTCGTTTGGCGTGAGCAGCAACACGCGGTTCAGCTCGCGCGTCCGCCCCGCCCGCGCGAGGTAGTGCCGGTACTGGAGGATGTTCGCGTGCATCAGGAGCGTCTTGCCGCTGCCCGTCGCGCTCCAGAGCGCCAGCTTGTTGAGCTGGGACCAAGCCTCGACGCCCTCGTCCAACGGCGCCACCTGATCCGCCGGGGGCTTGTCCGCATTGAACGCCGCGATGCGCGCGTTGATCGAGCGCAGCAGCGCGTTCGGATCCGCGAAGTACCGATCGAGGTAGATCTCGACGAAGAGCAGCGTCAGGTACTGGAAGTACTTCCACTGGATCGGCTCTTCGCGCCGCGTGATGCGCCGCTCGTTCAGCCGCTGCGTGTGCGCGACGATGTTCAGGTCGTACTCGAGCAACCGCTCCTTCGGCAGCTCCGCCAGCTCGAAGAACCGCGCGCACAGCTCGTGGTGAAAGCGGTGGACGTTGTTCTCGTCGAGACCCTCGAGCCGCTCGTCGCGCAGGTGCTCGGCCAACTTGTCGAACGAGTCGACCTCGAACAGCCCGAGCATCCACTGGTTGAGGACGAGCTTGTGCCGAAACGGCAGCGGCGGCGCAGCCTTCGAGCGGGGCTTGCGAGCAGCCATCAAACTCGCGCCTCGGGGAGATTCGTGACGCACTGCGTCACGAATTCACACGCGTCGGACTGCCGCCGAAGCCCGAGGCCGACGCGACGACGGTGGCCGCCCGCGAAACCAGGAACGGTCGTCACTGGCTCGCCTCTGCGAGACCTTCCAGGCGCGCGATCCACGAGCTGAAGTGCGGGCACGCCGCGCGAAGCCTTGTAATCCCGATGCGATGGGCGATCGTCGGGCCGATGCTTGCCTTCAAGTCCTTGTACTGAGGGATGGCGCGGATCAGCCGCTTGGAGGGGGCGGTGTGCTCGCCTTCGTCGATCTCTTCCGGCGCGAGCCCTCGAACCTCGGCTCGTAGCGCCTCGACCGCTCCACGCGCTTCGTTGTCCGGGAAGACTCCAGGAAGCCGATCCAGGTCCACGAAGACGAGGGCCTCGAACTCGTGCACCTGGACGTGCGGGATGAAGCGCGGGTTGGCCAGACCTTCGAGCATCGCAGCTTGGATACGCCCGACACGCGCAGCCACGCTCTCGCCGGATCGCCTCTCCGTGCCGGGGTACTCGCCGAGCTTGTAAAGGTCGATCATCGTCGTGAGGTACTGGTGCTCCCGCGATCGACCGAGATCCCGCTTGATCGCGTCTCGAAGTACCTCGAACGGAACGACTCCCCCGCCGAGTGGGCCAACGAGGCCCTCCGCCTTGGCGAACACTCCCAGTGGCCGAAGATGCGGCTTCAGGACCTGCGAAACGAAGTTCCGCTCAGTGGCTCCTTCGCAGAGAACCCGCAGCTCGACCGTCCTCATTGCGGCCCGCCCCCGGTGACGTTCATCTCGAAGAGCGTCCCGAGGTCGTAGTCCTTGACCCAGTCACCGAGTTCCTCCGCGCTTAGCCGGTGGAACTTCGACTCGCCGTAGCCCTGATCGTCCTCCTCACGCTCGACGACGACGATGTCCTCCGGCGCGAACTCGGCGATCAGCCGCGGCGATTGCGTGGCGACGATGACTTGCCGCTTCATCGACACTGCCTTGATCAGCGACCCGATGAGGCCGATCGCGCTGGGATGGAGCCCGAGTTCGGGCTCGTCGATCACGATCAGTGAAGGTAGCAGCTCCTCCGGCTGTCGGAGCAGCGTGATCAGCGCAATTGCGCGCAGAGAGCCGTCCGAAAGTTGGTGGGGCCCGAACTGGTAGTCCGGATTTCGGTCGCGCCAACGTAGCTGGATGGACTCCGGGTTGAGCGGGTTCGGCTCCAGGACAAACTCGGCCAGTTGAGGAACGGCGAGCCGAACCGTCGACAGGATCATCGCATAATGCTGCGGATACGCGGCCTTGAGCATGAAAAGAAAGGCCGACACGTTTCCGCCATCCCCTTTGAGAGAGTCGTTCGT
>JAYTBY010000289.1:0-8977 GCA_043736755.1 Planctomycetota bacterium
GAGTACGGATAGTTGCCCGCGCCCTCGTTCGGGAACCCGTAGCTGTTCGGCCACGTGTGCTCGCGGTCGTAGAACGTGTTGCCGGCGGTCTGCTTGACGTTGCTCTCGTTGTGATAGACGTCGAGCACGTTCGCGCTGTTCGTCGGGTCCTCGCACGCATCCGCGAGCACGTTCCACGTGTCTGTCGCGCCCGACGTGTAGGGGATCTGCAGGTGGTCGTCGACGGTGGCGTGCACGCTCGATCGCAGAGTCGACCCACTCGAGGGATCGACCGTCGACCAGTACGCGGCCGGTGCTTGCGCAGCGGCACTGGATGCCAGGCCGACGATCACACAGAGGCTGCGAGAGATCCGGCTGGCGGCGGGGGAGTGGAACTGCAACGGAGGAATGCCCGGTAAGGGAAACGGGGAGAGTGGCCTCCTTGAAGCCTACTCCCCCCGTCCGAACCGCGCCGGGGTGCTCTCGCTGGACTTCTGGCCGGCCACGCACTCTCGCGTCGCGCGGCGCTACCGCGTCCCCACACGTGGATCTCTTGGCCGGCGACGCTGGATTGCTTCTACACGCCGCGTCGGTCACCGGACGCGCGCTCCAGCCCGTGGCACCGCGGCGGGCTCAAGGAATCCAGGCCGTCAGGAACGCCGAGCTCAAGTTGAAGGTCGAGCTCGTGCAGAACGTCGCCGCGTTGCGATACCACGCTTGGTAGCAGCGCGTGGATCCCGACACGAGGCCCGTCGTCGGCAGCACGACGGTGGAGGACCCGAACGCGCTGTTCGTGACCGTCCCGATCCTCACTACGGTTCCTGTCACACAACGCAATCCATCGCCGAACGACGTGCCCTCGCCGAAGTTCTCTCGCAACGTGCCTTGGAAGTAGAGCGCCGTGCTGTTCGGCGGCATGTTCGCTCCCGCCGCGCGGTGATTCGTGCCCGCGAGACTCGCCGTGCCGGACAAGTTGCACGTTGCGCCGACACCGGTCGAGTTGAGGCAGCCCTCTTGATCCGTCGGCGACGAGTCGTTCCCACACGGACAGCGCGTCCCGTTCTCGCTGAAGCCGAAGCAGTAGCGCGTTCCGGGTCCGGTGGGGTCGCCGATCTGGAAGCGTGTGCCGAGCACGTCGAGATCCGTCCCGATCGTGCCGCCGAGTGCGTCGTTCGAGTTCCACAGTGAGACCCAGTGCCCGAGCGGCAACGCGGCCACGCGCGGTTCGGTGTCCGAGCCCACGTCGCTCGCGCCGTTCGTGTTCACGGCTTGAGGACCGCTCCATGTGGCGCCGAAGTCGTCGCTGCGCGCCATCCGGATGTCGGTTTCGAGCGACGCGGTCCCGCGCTGCCACACCGCGATGAAGCGGCCGAAGCGATCCGCGGCGACATCGGGAACGGTGTCCTCGGTCGGCAGCGGGAAGGAGTCCGATCCCGCATCCGAGTTCAGGACCGCCGCAGTACTCCAGGTTGCGCCGCCGTCCGTGCTCTTCGCGACGAGCAGATCGTTGTCGGTCCCGATCGTGCCACCGAGCGAATTGTTCGACTGCCACACCACGACCCACGTTTGTGAAACGCGATCGACCGCGATGACCGGCGACAGATCGCTCGCGCCCCCGTCAGTCGTCGCCGTCGAGTTCAGGGCCGCCGGTGCGCTCCACGTGATGCCCGCATCGGTCGAGCGCGAGAACAGGATGTCTTCGTCCGTCCCGATCGTTCCGCCGAGGTTTTCCGTCGACTGCCACACGCACACCCACGTGCCTTCACCGTCGGTCGCGAGACGCGGATGTCGATCGCGGCCGGTATCGGTCGTCGCGTTCGTGTTCAAGAATGCGACCGAGGACCACGTGGCCGAATTGAACGGCGTGCGCGCGAAGCACAGATCCTCTTCACCCGCTCCGGCTTGCCGCTGCCAGACGCAGACCGCGACGCCTTCCCCGCTCGCGATGATGGGCTCACGATCGTCGAACGTGTCTCCGACCGAGTCCGAGTTGACGGAGCCGTTGAACGAGAAGTCCGTGGGGTCGCTGCCCGCGCTGCCCCAGATGATGTCGTGCTCGCCCGCGTTCGCCTGGAAGCGGTCGCTCGCGTACACGAGGCGCCACGCGTTCGTGTGCGGCGTCACCGCGGGCTCGCGATCGTCGGCGACGCCGTCGGTGTTGAAGATCGTGATGGCCGGCACGGAGGGACTCCACGTCGCACCCTGGTCGCGGCTCTTCGTGAAATGGATATCGCGCTCACCGGTGCCGGCCTGCGTGGCGACGTAGACGGCGATGACGCGCTCCGAGTCGTCGACCGCGATCGCGACGTCCTCGTCGGCAACCGCGTCGGTCGTGCCGGGCGAGTTCACGAGCTTCGGCAGCGCGAGCGGGGTGTTGACCTGCGCGCGAGCGGGCGCGGCGAACGCGGCGACGAGCAGGATGGAGAGGGGAAACGACGCGGTCGGGGTGCGGTGCATGGGAGTCCGGGGTGGGCTCGCCGGCCCCGAGGCGTTCGGGTCGCGCGGAAGTCCACGCAGCGATGTGTCCGCGGCCTCACCGCTTCTTTCTCGCGACCTTCGATCGGCTAGGGTTTAGCCGGGCGGACTCTCGAGATCGGGCCACCGCCCGTGCGCTCCCGCTCGGCGCCTGCGGCTCCTGGCGCTCGACCCTTCCGAGCTCGATGCGGCGTGCAGCCCGGGCTGCTTGGCCCTGGGAGCGCGCGAAGACGCGCGTTTCGCCCAACCCGATGCTTGAAGTCCCGACCGAGCGTTGGCATCCTTACGCGCCGCGGGGTGGAGCAGTCTGGCAGCTCGTCGGGCTCATAACCCGGAGGTCGCAGGTTCGAATCCTGCCCCCGCTACCACACAGAAGGGACTTGCGAGCCATCGCAGGTCCCTTTTTCGTGCGACCGGCCAGGCAGGTGTACCGCGAGCTGTACCCTGCCGCCGAACCGCCCGAACCGGGGTCCTGCCCAGAAAGCAACGCAGGAGGCCCAGCGTGGCCAGTCTCGAGAAGCGCGGTTCGGTCTGGTTCGTTCAGTGGTACGAGGGCGATCGGCAGGGGCGGCGAAGCCTGGGGACGAACTCCCTCCAAGTCGCCAAGGAGAAGCTGCGGCGGTTCGAGTCGGGGCTGTACCGGGGCGAGGACTGCCCCTTGCCGATGTGGACGCCGATCGCGCAGGTGGTCGCGGGGGCGGTGCCCGGTTTCCCACTTTCCCACTGGCCCACAGTTCCGATTCGCCCGATACTTCAAGCGTGACCAAGCGCGCCACGCAGACGAAGAACACCGACTCCAAGGGCCGTCTCACCCTGGGTGAGGCCTTCGCCAACCGGACGATCATCGTGGAGGAGCGGGGGGACGACATCGTGCTCCACCTCGCGCGTGTCATCCCGGAACGCGAATCGTGGCTCTACGACAACCCCACCGCCCTCGGCGCAGTTCGTCGCGGACTGAAGCAGGCGAGGCTGGGCAAGCTCTCGGACGGGCCGAATCTCGCCAAAGCGGCGAAGCTCGCTGACAAGCTCGCGGACGACTGAGCATGCCGTTCAGACCGCGCTGGACGGAGGAAGCGACGACGCAGTTCGAGAAGCTCCAGGCCTCCGCGCTCGCTTCCGTCACGAAGCGCACGAAGGACAAGAAGGCCAAGGCGTCGAAGGCCGAGGGACTGTTCAAGCAGGTCGAGAAGTGCGTCCGCCTGCTGCTGGAAAACCCGGGTCATCCGGGCCTTCAAACGCACGAGTACCACTCGGTCGAGCACCCGCACGACAACGATGGGAAGGTGTTCGAGGCCTACGTCCAAAATCGCACGCCGGGTGCCTACCGCCTGTTCTGGTGCTACGGGCCCGAAGAGGGCGCCATCACGATCATCGCCATCACGCCGCACCCGTGACGGCGAGCGTCCGAGGCGGCGCGAGATGTACCCTGCCGCGTACCCTGCCAGCTGGAAAGGCCGGTCACGATGGCTAGCGAGGTCATCATCGCGTCGGAGCTGATTTCCGCCGCACGAAACACAAGTTCCGACGAACGCTCGCGTTGCGGAAACGCCGGGGGAAACGCTCACAACCCGGCGGTCGCAGGTTCGAATCCTGCCCCCGCTACCAACCAAGAAGGGGCTTGCGAGAGATCGCGAGCCCCTTTTTTCGTCGGCTCGTGGCCTTCGCGCGTTCCGGCCGCATCCGTGAGCGCGCCACGCCAACGGCTATCTTGCCCCGCGTGGCCGGCGCTCGCGCGCGGCCTGGGTTCGCCGCGACGCGGGTGCCCCGTTCGCACGACCCGCAACTCGAAAGGGAACTCGGCAATGCACCTGCGCATTGGGCTGGGAACGGCGCTCGCACTCCTCGCACTCCTCGGCGCGAGCTCGGTGGCGTCAGCCCCGAGCGCACGCTCGACGCAGAGCGACGCGTTGCGCGCGTTGGACGGCGAGTGGCTCTTCGTCGAGGACCGCACCGAGGGCCGCACCCTCGAGCAGCTGCCCCCCCCCGATGAGCTCGAAGTTCTCGATGCGCGTCGAGGAGGGCGCGGTCGTCCTGAACGGCCATGGCTCCGGGCACAAAGACGTGCGCGTCGCGCTCGACGGTTCGATCACGGAAGTCACGACTCCTGAGACGATCACCCGCTACAGCGGCGCGTGGAAGGACGGCGCGTTCACGTACCAGGTGGAGTTCGTGCGCACGTCGGGCAATGGGCCCGACGGATTGTTCGTGAAGGAGTTTCGCATCACGGCTGACGGACTGCTCGTGCGCGTCGCGACCGATCCGTCCGCGGGATTCACATCGGTCGGGCTCTACCGCCATCCAGAGGACATCCCGCTGCCCGCGCGGGCCAAGGCCGCGATCGGCGACTTGGCCTGGATGGCGGGCGCGTGGGTCGGAACGAGGAGCACCGGTTCGTCGATCGTGGAGCGCTGGTGCCCGCCGCTCAGCGGCGCGATGCTCGCCGTGTCGCGCACGGTCAACACGAGCGGCAAGATGTCCGCGTTCGAGTACCTACGCATCGTCGAGCGCGACGGCGGGCTGGTCTACATCGCGCAGCCCGGCGGCAAGGCGCCGACCGAGTTCGTGCTCACCGAGGTGGGCACGACGCGCGCCGTGTTCGTGAACCCGCGCCACGACTACCCGAGGCGCATCGTGTACGAGCTCTCGGCCGAGGGTGACCTGATCGCCACGACCGGCCAGATCAAGGGCGGCACTCCCCAGCGCTACGAGTTCAAGCGCGAAGGCAGCTAGAGGTACGCGGTTCGTGCGTCCTATCCCCGGAGTCAGCGCCGGGCTTTCGCCTTCCGACGTGTCGAGGCCGGTCGCAGAGCTTTCGTCGCGGCGCGCTGCTTCTCGGTCTCCGCCTTGATGATCACCGAGCCCTTCGCGCTCGCATCGAGCTGCAGCTTCGCGAGTTTCAACGCGGCCGCCATCAACACTTCGATCTCCGCGCGGTCGAAGTCCGCGACCGAGTTCAGGACGACATGACGCACCTGGGCGCGACCTTGCAGGAGCTTCTTCGGATCCGACTTCGACAACACAGCGCCCTGCGCGAAGAACAGTTTCACGCCGTGCGGGTACAGCGCGATCGAGCACAGCCCCTCGTCGCCGTGCTCGGTCGGTGAATACGAGATCACGAGCGCGTGCTGGCTTTCGTACACGTACACGATCTCGAAAAGACCCGGCAGCCGAGCACGCAGCTTCGCGCGCAACGCTTTTCCGAGCTTGCCCATCGCCGGCGCGTACTTCGCAAAGTAGCTCGCCAGTTGCGATTCGGCGCTCGTCATGCGCGGACCCCTTCTGGGTCGAACATGCTCCGAACCGTAATGGGCGAGCGAGATCTTGTCTAGCCGCCCTTGCGCGAGTTCGTTCACCGACATGCATGGCGACGCCAGGGCGAATCGTGCCGGCGATCAGTCGGCTTTCAGCTCGAAGCGTGAGACCGCGAAACCGGCGGGCGTGAGCTCCGCGCGCACGTTGGCCTCGAGAGCGTCGCACGGCTCTTTGAGCCAGAGCGTCGCCGTGCCGGTGTCCTGGTCGACGTGGACCGCGACGACTTTGGCGACACCGGCGAGCGCGTCTGCGACCTTCCGCGTCTCGGGGACGTCGCTCATCCCGGAAAGCTCGACCACGTACGTCGCGTCCAGCTTCGGCCAGGTCTTCGTTTCGAAGCCTTCCGCCGTGTGTCCGCGCTTCTTCAGGCTCGCGAAGACCGCGTCTCGCGCAGCGGCGGCGTCTCCGCTCATGACGACGGTCGCGCGACCGAGGCTATCGACGGCGACTTGGTCCGCGCCCACGAGATCCTCGCGCAGGCCGTTCTCGAGGCTCGCGCGCGCGTCGGGCTCGAACGGGCTCACGCGGAACAAGGACGCCGTCCGCTTGGGCAGCTCGCCGCGCTTGAAGCTGACGACCTTGTAGCCGGCGCTACGGATCACGATGCTGGCATCCCGCTCGCGGAGGACCGCATCGTTCTTCATGGTGACCGTCGCCACCTTGCAGTCGTACGCAACGCTGGCGACGTCGTCGATCTTTTCGAAGGCCGCACGGACCTCCGCATTGGCGCTTCAACCTCCGCCGGCGACACCGACGAGATAGACACTACCGCTGCCCGCGACCGTGGCGCAGCTCGTCGCGACTGCCGCGAGCGCCAGGATCGTGGCGCCGAACGTGATGGAGACTCTCATGGTTTCGCCCTTCGTCGTCTTGGATGTCGAGTTCGTGAGCGCCGCCGTCGAGCACGGTCCGGTCGCTCTCCACCACGCTGCCGCAGTTGGAAAGCGCGGGGCAGCGCAGCGCGTTGGTTTGCTTGTGGTGGTCGAAATGCGCGCCGAGCCGGTCCTGCGCTCGCGTCCGCGGTCCGTCGAGCTTACGCGCCACGCGCACGCGGTGGGTCACGAGTGAGTAACAGGGCCAAGTGCACGTGGTCGGTCATGAGCCCCGCCGCCGGCGTGGCTAGATCCTGCACCGAGCCCACGTCCCAGCCAGCCGCCCACGCATCGACTGCAGGCCTCGGCGCGTCGCGCTCAGGCCCGCACGACCCGGCCTGTCCGCGACACGCGTGCTACGTGAGTCCGCGACCATCGCCGATCCGAACCGCCTGCCTCGGAAACGGAGCGATCTCACTGCGGCCTTCGGTCTCCGACGACACGCCACCGAGTTGCGTGAGGCCGATCGAGGACGACCCCCGCTAACAGGCCAGTGATCCCGATGGCTCGGTTCACGCACGGGACGGAGTCCAACGGGACCTCGCGCGAGAAAACCGAAAGGGTTCGCGAGATCGGACGAGCCGCGGTTTCTCGACGGTGTCATCGTAGGCGCCGCAGCACCCGCTTCAGGGTGCGTGGACCCGAAGGAAAACCAACCATGAATGCCCTCATCCCGATCCTGCTCGCGTGCGGCTTGGTTGTCGCGACCCAGACGACTCCGACTCCAAAGGGCGAGCAGGCGCCGAAGTCCGGCTCCTTGCAGCTCGGCAATTTCTCGGTCAGCCTCGCCGTGAAGGACATCAAGGCTTCCAAGGCCTTCTACGAGAAGCTCGACTTCAAGCAGGTGGGCGGGAAGCTCGAGCAGAACTGGGTCGTGCTCCAGAACGGCACGACCACGATCGGTCTGTTCCAGGGCATGTTCGAGAAGAACAGCTTGACGTTCAATCCGGGGTGGGACCACGAGCGGAAGACGCCGAAGGATTTCCAGGACGTGCGCGAACTCCAGCGCACTCTGAAGGAGCGCGGTCTCGAGCTGAAGCCCGAGGCCGACGAGTCCACCGACGGTCCGGCGTTCTTCGCGCTGGTCGATCCCGACGGCAACCCGATCCTGGTCGATCAGCACGTGCCGAAGCCGAGCCGCTGATTCGTCAGGGGATCCGGAGCGGCCCGCGCGCGCTGCTCACGGTGCTGCTCACGGGCTAGGTCGCGAGCCTCGTGTCGTGCACGTCGAGCACGAGCTTTCGGTCGCTGCCCCGGGCGGACCCCACACGCTGGCGCAGCTGCACATCCTCGGAACGTCGAGCCGACCATCGCCGCGGTGCGGATCGAGCGTGGGCTCGCGACGAACCCGGCGTGGACCACTCGGACTCGCTTCGACGCGTCCGAGGTTCGCTCGAACCAGCGCGCTCGTCTCGACCCGCTCGCCTCAGACGACTCAGGATCCAGCGATGACACCTTCGCTCGCACGGCGGGGCATACTCGAGCCCAGCCAACCATGAGCACCGCTTCGCCGCTCGAGCGCATCTTCTTCGAGTGTCTCCAGAGAGACACGCCGGAGGAACGCTCCGCCTACCTCGCGCGCGCGTGTGCCGGTGACGCGGAACTGCTGCGCCGCCTGCAGAAGATGCTCGAAGCGCAAGGCAGCGACTTCCTGGAGCAGGCGGCGCGCGTGCCGGCGGCGTCCGACGAATCGCCGTCGTTCGCCGAGCGCCCGGGACAGCGCATCGGCGCGTATCGACTCGTGGAGCAAGTCGGCGAAGGCGGCATGGGCACGGTGTGGCGCGCGGAACAGGTCGAACCGGTGGTTCGGCCGGTCGCTCTGAAGCTGATCAAGGCGGGCATGGACTCAGCGTCGGTGATCGCGCGCTTCGAAGCCGAGCGGCAAGCGCTCGCGCTGATGGACCATCCAAACATCGCGCGTGTGCTCGACGCAGGCGCGGATGGGGCGGGCCGGCCGTACTTCGTCATGGACCTCTTCGAAGGGATGCCGATCACCAAGTACTGCGACGATCGTCGGCTTTCGGTGCGGCAACGACTCGAACTTTTCGTTCCAGTCTGCGAAGCGATCCAACACGCGCACCAGAAGGGCGTGATCCATCGCGACATCAAGCCGTCCAACGTGCTGGTGGCGCTGCAGGACGGTCGGGCCGTCCCGAAGGTCATC
Organism: Planctomycetota bacterium; assembly: GCA_043736755.1. GTDB lineage: Bacteria > Planctomycetota > UBA1135 > UBA1135 > JAEUHZ01. The sequence goes on from JAYTBY010000289.1 coordinate 8,803, forward strand.
GACTTCGGCATCGCCAAGGCGATCGAGCAGCAGCTCACCGAGCGCACGGCGCTCACGCAGCTGGGCGGACTCGTCGGCACGCTCGAGTACATGAGCCCCGAGCAGTCGGCGAACGCAGCCGGAGGCGTCGACACGCGCAGCGACATCTACTCGCTCGGCGTCTTGCTCTACGAAC